>CAXTXZ010000128.1:0-8704 GCA_964248015.1 uncultured Rhodopila sp.
CCTAATATTCGAACTGATAGGTCAGGCCCACGCTCGCCGCGTCCGCGCTTCCGGTGCTGCCCGTGGCGGAGCTGGAACTGGACCCGGCGGTTGTCTCCAGCTTCAGCCCCTTCGCCAGGTCCACCTGGACCGTCGCCTGCGGCGCTCCGCCGGAGGTGCTTTGCTTGGCGCCCACATAGACGCCGCGCGCCACGTACCGTCCGGCCTCCACCGTTGGATCGCCACTGGTGTTGCTGCCGACCGACAGGCGGTCGAGCCCGAACGTGTTGCGCAGTTTCTCCAAGGGATCGAAGCCGCCGGTCGCGCCGGACAGCGACGCCAGGGCCGTGGCGATCTGCGCAAGCTGCAACGGACTGAGCTTGGAGGTGCTGGTGTTGAACAGCAACTGCGCCAGGATCTCGTCCTGCGGCATGTCGGGCACGCTGCTCAGCGTGATCTTGGGGTCCTTGGCGCTGCCGCTGACCGTCAGCTTGGCGACAATCGCCGCCGTGCTGGAGGTCGCCACGAAATGCACCGACGGATCGGACAAGCCAGCGCCCGAGAAGGTGATCGCGCCCTCGGTGAAATTCAGCGTGGTGCCGATCACCGAAAGCGTGCCGCGCCGCAGGTTCAGCCCGCCGTCGGGCACGGGCGCCGCCGAGGTGCCGGTGATGTGGATCGTGCCGCCCAGTTCGGCGTCCAGGCCCCGGCCACGGATGAACACCTGCTGCGGCGCGCTCAAGGTCAGGTTCAGCGCGATCAATCCCGGCACCGCTGGCGGCTCTGCCGGGGGCGGCGGCGTGTTGGCGTCGCGCACCGGCAGCACGGCGATGCTGGCCGGCAGCTTGTCGGGAATGCGGATATCGGCCCGCCGGACGTGCAACGTGCCGCCCGCCCGCAGATCGCCCTTGGCCTCGCCCTGGACCGTCAGGTTGACGTCGATCAGCGCGGTGAGCAGGTCGCTCGACAGCGGGCGGGCGTTGTCGGCGGTGAAGCGCAGGTCCACGGGCATCTGGCCGGCGAGGCTGATGGTCCCGCCGCCGCCCAGGGCGCCAGGCCCGGCCTTGCCGCTGAAGCTCGCCAGCCGGATCGTGTCGCCGGTGGCCTGAAGCGTGGCCACGAGGTCGCTGACATGCGCGCCCAGGGCATAGTCCACCACGTCGCCCCGCCGCAGCTCCGCCGAACCATTGACGCGGGGCGCGGCGGCCGTGCCGGCGATCACGGCATTCAGCGTGACGTCGCCCCGCGCCCTGCGGCCCTGCGCCGAGAGCAGCGGATCAAGCATCGCCAGGTCAACGCGGCCCTCGGTTCGCAGGTTGAGGGCGCCGGTCGCCGACAAGGGCGCCGAACCGGCAACCGTGACGTGCGACGGCCCCGCTGTCAGGCGGGCATCGACCTGCGCCGTCGTGCCGAGAAGCTTGGCGTTTGCTGTCAGGCTGGCGGCTGGCAACGCCTGGCCCGGCCCTTGCCGAAGCCTGACACGGTCGGCGGTCAGCTTGATGTCGCCCTCGGGACGCGCGCTTGTGCCCGTCAGACGGACATCCGCGGCGATCGCGCCATCAGCGGCGAGCGACGGCGCGACGATGGCGGCGACATCGGCCGGAAGGTTGCGCAGGCTCGCCGTCAGGTCGAGCGTGCCGCCGGAACGGCCCGACACGGTTAACTCCGCCTGGCGGTACCCCAGGCGCAGCCGGTCCACCGCCACCCCGTCGGCGAAGCTGAGATTGGCCGGCGCGAGCAACCGCAGGACCTGCTGCTTCCAGCTTGCTTCCATCCGCCGCAGCGCCAGCGTCCGGTGGTTGGCATCGACGGCGCCGGCGGTGGCCAGGGTCGCCGGCGCGCCCTGGAGCGCGGGGGCATTGGCCGTGACCGCCACGGCAAGCGCATCCAGCGGACCCTTCGCGGTGACGCGGGCGGAGACACCGGCCGTGCCGCCGGCTGAAACGCCCTCGGCGACCAGAGTGGCGTCAACATCGGCATTCCCGCCTGGATCGGCAACCGTTCCTTTAAGACTCGCCTTGCCAATCGCGGCGACGCCGCTGACAGAGACGCCATTAAGGGCGACAGACAAGCGCGCGTTCTGGTCCTCCGCATCAAGCGTCGCCTCGGCCGCGCCGGCAAGGGGACGGCCAAGCAGCGGCTCCAGATCAGCGAGGCGGGCGAACCCGAGATGCATGTGCCCCGTCGGCAGTGTCGCGGGCGGCGCCAAGCTGACATCCCCCTGCGCCTGCAAAGACTTCCAAGTGGCTCCGCCAATGTCGGCATGCATGGCGCCATTGATCCGCTCCGCCGTCAGCGCGAGCGACAACGGCGCGTCGAGCAGGACGCCATTCGCGGTGATCGCGGCTTTCGGCGCGTTCGGCAACCCCGATGCATCGACATGCGCGGCGACATGCCCCGGCTGAAAGCCTCGGGTGGCCAAGTCCGTGCCGACGTCCGCCTGGACCGCGAGGTTGTCGGTCGGGCCGCTGGCATGGCCCTTCGCCTCGATCCTGCCCGACAGGCTGGGCTGCACAGCGGCAAGGTCCGCCAGCGCGACCGCCCAGTTCAGGTTGATCACCGCGCCCGACAGGCCGCCATCGGCTGAAACGTCGAGAGCCTTGCCGTTCACCGTCAGGCGGGACAGGGTGACGTCCTGCCCGTGCATCGAGGCGGCCACCTCCAAATGGCCATCCTCGCCAATCAAGGCAGGGACAGGAGCCAGCCCACCGGTGATCGCAACGTCGCCTCTGGCATTCGCGGCAACTGCCTCGCCGTCTTTCCTTGCCTCCAGGTCGAGGTTCGCCCGGCCCTGGATATCGACGCCGCCGGCCTGCGCCAAGGGCGCGAGGTCAGGCAGGTCCACATGCGCCTTGGCTGATTGCGCGCCGCCCGCCTGCGCGGTTCCGGCGATCGCGATCAGGGGATGCCGCAGGGCGAACGTCACCGGACGTTCCGCCGTGTCCAGTTCGGCGGATGCTTCCAATGCCACGGGGGCGGCGGCAAGCAGGTCGGGCTTCGGGCCAGGGATGCGCAGATCGGACACGTCCGCATGCAGTTGCGCATGCCCGGCGTTGCCTGTGACGGCGGCGGCCAACACGCCCACCCGAGCGCCTCCGCCGGTCAATGCCTCGATCCGCAACGTTCCGTTGACGTCTGGCCGGGTGAAAGGGCCACGCACGGCGGCGTTCAGCAGGATCGACTGCCACGCGATGCCCGCCGCCGGCTGCATCGCGGGCGCCTCCGCATGCACCACAAGGTCAGCGGCTCCGTGCGTCATGTCAACAGTGCCTGACGCGGTGGCATTCAGGGGACCGGCGGACAGGCCAAGCTGGGTTGCCAGCGCCTCTTTTGGGCCATCAACCGAGGCCTGCGCACTGATCGCGCCCAAATCGGGCAGTCCGGCGATCGAGGCTACAAGACCCTTCGCAGGCTCGTCCAGCTTGAGCGAACCGGTGACGGACTGCGGCGTGATTTCGCCATTGAGGCGATATTGCCCAGCGCTATCAAGACGGTTTCCCGTGAAACGTAACGTCCCTTCGCTCAGGGTCCGTAATTCTCCCGAACCGGCCAATGCCAATACGGCGGGGCTGCCCGCCACGGCAGCGCCAATGACCGCCTTATCGACCCGAAGCTGTCGCAGGTCAACCTGGACCGGCAGGGTGAACGATCCGCCGCCGGCTGTCGCTTTGCTGTCGGATACAGGCAGGCGGACGAAATCAACCTGATCGGCCTGCAAGCGGTCTATCCTGGCGATGCGTTTCACCAGCATCGTTGGAGACCAATCAAGGGTCAGCCCCGCTATCGTCAGGTACGGACCCTCTGCGTCCGACACCTGGATCTGCCCGACCCTCAGGGCATCGGGGAACCGGCCGGCCAAACCCTGCAGCCGCACCATCCCGCCGGTCAGGCTGGCCGTCTGCGCCTCGATCAGCCGCCGCCCGGCGTCAAGGTTGGCCAGCAGCAGCACGCCGGCCACCGCCAGGATCGGGATGGCGATCAGTGTCAGCACGACCCGGATGATCCATTTCATGGCACGGCGCGTCAGAAGGCTTGTCCTATCCCGACATAGAGTTCCAGGGAGTCGCCTCCGGGCAGCTTGTTCAACGGCACCGCCACGTCAAGGCGGATTGGGCCGATGGAGGTGTAGTAACGCGCCCCCACGCCCGCGCCCGCATGCCAGTTGCTGGTGAACGGCGCGCCCGTCGTGTTCACCTGGCCCATGTCAACGAAGCCGACAACCCCAAAACTGGCGTAAATCCGCTGGCGAAACTCCACCGACGCGGCGGAGACGGCCGTGCCGCCCGTGGGCTTGCGGTCGGGGAACTGCGGGCCAAGGGTCTGGTAACGGTAGCCTCGGACCGTGCCGCTGCCGCCGGCGTAGAAGCGCTGGTCCGGCGGCAGGCCGAACACGTCGGTGCCGGAGACCTTTCCCACCAGTCCGCGCAGGGCAAGGACGCTGCGTCCGTCGCCCGTCAAGTCGAGATAGGTCGAACCGGACAGTTGCGAGATGAAGAACGTCGCGGATGACGCGCCAAGCGCCTTGGTGGGAGTGACTGACAGCGTTGCGCGGAGGCCGCTCGTGGGGTCCATCAGGTTCGTGGTGCTGTCGTAGCGCAAGGTGGCGGGGATGCCAGCCAGGTTGTAGTGCCGAGTGACGCCTTCCTGGATGATCGATTCCTGTTCCCCGGACAGGCCGAGGCTGGCGCTCCAATGTGGCGACAACTTGCGGTTCAGCGCGATCTTTTCCAGCAGGGCCGTCTGGTCATAGGCTTGCAGGCTCTGCTTGATGGCGTTCAGGTCAACCTCAAGCGTCTGGTCGCGCGCCAGGAAGTCCGGCTTCAGGAACTGCGCGCCGGCAAGGTACCCCGGCTTGGTGACCGCGTTCCCTCCCGTCTGGTTGGTCGCCGTCAAGTTCAACTGCTCCGCGTTGCCGAACAGGTTGCGGTCATGCCAGCCGGCGGTGACATTGACGCCGGTGTCGGTCGCATAGGCGATGCCAACATCGACCGCGTGCAGCGGACGCTCGGTCAGGTCGAACGTGATGGGCAACTGGCCCTGGGCGTTGAGCGCGTCGGCCTGTTCGACGCGTACGACTGACAAGGCGCCGATCGACCCCAGATCGGCGCGGGCGGCCTCGATGGTCAACGGATTGTAGGGCTGGCCCGGGCGCAGCAGCAGGCGCCTGCGCACAAAGGACTCATTGAGGTCCTTCAAACCCTTCATGCTGATGGGTCCAATCGTGGCCTGCGGACCTGGATCGGGCTGAAACGCCACGTCCAGCAGGTTTTGGTCCGTATGCAACGTCGCGACCGGCATTGGCACCTTCACCAAGGGGTAGCCGTCCCGCTTCAACGCATCCAGCAGATGGCCCTGCGCCGCCAGAACCTGCGCCGCCATCGCTGGCTGGCCGGATTGCAGATCGAGTTGACCCGGCACGTCCGCAGGAACCTGCCCGGCAATGGTGACGGTGCCGAGATTGAACAGCGGCCCTAAATCAAAGGACGTCACGACTTGCAGCGCCGGCGCGGCGGGCGCGGAGTCGATCATGCCGGGCAGGCCGGGATCGTCAAGCGTGTGGCCGCCGATCGTCAGGCTGACGCTGGCCTTGTAGTAGCCGAAGCTGTGCAGCGCGGTTTCGAAACGCCCGACGTCCTGACGCGCTCTTTCGACCAGGGCAAAGCCAGCGACCGGGGCGGAAGATTGCAGCGAAAGCAACGTCGAGCTGCTGGCGAGCGCGGCATCCAACGCGCTGTTGCCGGTCGGCTTCACGGTTGTGACGTAAGGCTGCGGGTCAGCCGCCAGTGGTTGCCGGACAGGCGCCGAGGCGACACCGATAGCCAAACCGACAGCAAGCAGCCGCAACGTGGCGTGCCCATGGTTCCTGACGCAGCGCATACGCTCCCTTTAGTGCAAAACCGTGCCACGGCTCGTCTTTGAACGGTCACGGTTTCGCTATTGTTCCGGACCGTCCATGCATGTATCTCGTTGGCATGGCGGATTCATCGAAAGTAGCCAGGCACAAGCGGTTGGTTCGGTTGGGGCGGTCGCCCTCCTTGCTGGCCAGTTCCAGCCACCAGCCAGGCTTCCTGCTGGATTTGCCGAAAGGCCGGGAAGGCTGGCGGGTCGCCCGCCGCGTCCGGGTTGTCCGCAGGGGCCTGGCTGTCATCGCCTGGACGCTGCCGGCGATGCTGATCCAATCCGCCTGCCTTTTGCTGCCCGGACGCATGAAGGTGTCCTTCGCCCAGTTTTACTGGGCCATGTTCACCCGCCTTATCGGCATCGAGGTCCGTGTCATCGGCAAGCGAACCGGCAACAAGGACGGCCGGCCGATCGTGTTTGTCTCGAACCATTCCTCCTGGGTTGATATTCCGGTGATCGGCGGCATGCTCGACGGTTGCTTTGTGTCCAAGGGCGATGTCGCCTCCTGGCCGCTGATCGGCACGATCGCGCGCCTTGGGCGGACCGTTTTCGTTTCCCGCAGCCGGGCTGCGACCGGCCGCGAACGCGAGGCCATGCGCGCGACCCTGCAAGCCGGCGACAACCTGATCCTTTTCCCGGAAGGCACCAGTTCCGACGGATCAAGGGTGCTGCCATTCCGCACCGCCTTCTTCGCGATTGGAGAGCTCAGGCCTGGCGAGGACGCGTCGCAGCTTCCGATCATCCAGCCGGTTTCGGTGGTCTATGACCGCCTGGGCGGCTTGCCGGCGGGGCGAGCCAGCCGGCCGATTTTCGCCTGGTACGGCGACATGGACATCGCCTCGCATTTCTGGCGGCTGACGCAGCATATCGGCTTGCGGGCGACGGTCCTGCTGCACGCGCCGCTCGACCCGGCGGATTTCATGGATCGCAAGGCGCTGTCCCAGGCGGTCTGGCAGATCGTCGCCGACGGCGCTTCCGCGCTTCGGCAGAACCGCCCCGCGCACCCGATCGATCTGGCGGAGGGGCCGCGCGCCAGCCAGCCAGCGCCTGATCCGGCCTTTGCCTGAGGCGCGGCGCATATCCTTACCCGACTTTGATCAGGCGGTGCTGCTTGCGTCCCGCCGACAACTTGATCGCTCCATCGCGCAGCAGCCCTGGCGTGATCAGGCTGGCCTCCTCCGTTACGGCGGTGTCATTGACCCGCGCGCCGCCGCCGCGGATCAGGCGGCGAGCCTCGGCGTTCGTGCTTGCCAGCCCGGACAGGGCGAACAGCCGGAAGGCCGGGATGCCAGCTTCCAATTCCGCGGCCGGCACATGGATGGTTGGCAGGGTTTCCGCCGCCTCGCCTTTCTCGAAAGCCCGGCGAGCGGTGTCGGCGGCCTGGGTGGCAAGGGCGGGGCCGTGGGCCAGGCGGGTTGCCTCGGTTGCCAGGATCTTCTTGGCCTCATTGATCTCCGCGCCGCCAAGGGCCTGCAAGCGGGCGATCTCGTCCAGGGGCAAGTCGGTGAACAGGCGCAGGAACCGGCCCACGTCGGCATCCTCGGTGTTGCGCCAGAACTGCCAGTAGTCGTAGGCGGACAGGCGGTCGGCGGTCAGCCACACCGCGCCCTGCGCCGTCTTGCCCATCTTGGCGCCCGAGGCGGTGGTGATCAGGGGCGTGGTCAGGCCATGCACCTGTCTGGCATCGGTGCGCCGGGTCAGCTCCATTCCGGTGACGATGTTGCCCCACTGGTCCGAGCCGCCGATCTGCAGCGTGACGCCGAACCGCCGGCTCAGCTCGCGGAAGTCGTAGCTTTGCAGGATCATGTAGTTGAACTCAAGGAACGTGAGCGGCTGCTCGCGCTCCAGCCGCAGCTTCACGGAATCGAAGCCCAGCATGCGGTTGATGGTGAAATGCACCCCAACCTCGCGCAGCAGGGGGATGTAGCCCAGCGTGTCCAGCCAGTCGGCATTGTTGGCCAGCATCGCGTCCGCCGCGCCGTCGCCAAACCGCAGGAAAGGCGCGAAGCAGCGCCGGATGCCGTCCATGTTGGCGTTGATGGCCTCGTCCGTCAGCAACTGGCGCGATTCATCCTTGCCCGAGGGATCGCCGATCCGCGTCGTGCCGCCGCCCAGCAGCACGAGCGGCTTGTGGCCGTGCTTCTGCAGCAGGCGCAGGATCATGATCTGCACCAGGCTGCCGACATGCAGGCTGTCCGCCGTGCAGTCGAAGCCGATATAGGCGGTGACCGGGGCCGCTGCCATGGAAGCGGCCAGGGCCTCGGTGTCGGTGCATTGGAACACGAAGCCGCGCGCGGTGGCCTCTTGCAGGAAAGTGTTGGTCTTCATGGCGGCTGGCCCGTAGGTTGCGCGGGCGAGTTATCACACGGCGGGGCAGGGGACAAAACCATGGCGCGCGCCATTGGCCTGATGAGCGGCACGTCGCTGGACGGCGTCGATGCGGCATGGCTGGAAACGGATGGCGTGCATGTGACTGAGTTCGGCCCCTCGGTGACGGTGCCGTACGATGGCGCGCTGCGTCGCGCGCTCCGGTCGATCCTGGATCTGGCGCCGACGCTTGCGCCCAATGATCCCATGCTGATTGGCGTTGAGGCGCGTCTGACCGAGGCGCATGTCCAGGCCGTGCGGGCGTTGGGCCGGCCCGCCGACTTGCTGGGATTTCACGGCCAGACGATCCTGCACCAGCCGCATTGCCAGCGCACTTGGCAGATCGGCGACGCGGCGGCGCTGGCTCAGCGGACGGGTGTGCGGGTGGCGTATGATTTCCGCTCCGCCGATGTGGCGGCGGGCGGCCAGGGAGCGCCACTGGCTCCGGTCTATCATG
>CAXTXZ010000129.1:0-346 GCA_964248015.1 uncultured Rhodopila sp.
TCCACCGGCCGTCGCTCGTCGAAAACAACCAGGGTGACGTTTCCCTCGCGGAATGCCGCTGCTCCGGTGGTTGTGTTGAACGGCACCAGGAAGGCTGATCCTTCGACCGATTTCGGAAGCTTGATCCGCCTGGCCGCCAGGACGACCGGGCCTTCCTGTTCAGGCAGCGTGTCGCGCCCAGGCGGCGCCTGGCGCGCCAATTACGCCACGCGGGGCTCGGCCGCCCGCGACCCCGGCGGCGTGGTGATCTTCGCCGGCCGGTCCGCCGAGCTGATCAACGTGGGCGGGCAGAAGTTCAACGCCACCGAGATCGCGAACCTGCTGGCCGGGCTGCCCGGCCTGGGGC
>CAXTXZ010000129.1:356-3139 GCA_964248015.1 uncultured Rhodopila sp.
GGAGCCGCCGGGCCGCCAGGCCGACCGGGCCTACCGGTCCAGGCAGCGTGGCGCGCCCAGGCGGCGCCTGGCGCGCCATGGCCGCCAGGCGGGGAGCGGCCGCCGGAGACGCCGGCGGCGCTGCCACAGGCGCTTTCGGCGCTGGTTCGGCAACGGGCGGGGCGGGCTTCGGCGCCTCGGCGACAGAATGATCCACAACGGCGGCGCTCTCAGGCAGGGCGGACGGCTCCTCGGCCACGGGTGCGGCAGGGGCGGCGGAAGGCTTGCGCCTCGCGGCCAGCGCCGCGTTCCTTCTTGACCATTGCGCTCCCGCTTTCGCGTCCGGCGCTTCGGCTTTCGCCGTCGGCGGCACGGGGCGCTTGGCGTCGGACGGATCGAATATGTCGAGAACGACCCGTCCGGCGATCCGGGCCGGCCGCACCGAAGCGCCGTGCGACAGCGTCAGTTCTGCGACAGCGCCATTGGTGGTCATCTCCGTGACGTTGCGCGGCAGGCGCGGCGGGTTTCCCAGGGTCAGCGGCGTGGTGAAGCGCACGACGACATGATCGCCGTCCTGGTCGAGCTGGTAACGCGCCTGATTGTTGGTGTCGATGATGATCCGCCCAAACCCCGGATGCTCGCCGCTTCGGACGGCCGCGGCGTCGCGCGGAGGGTCCGCCGCCATCGAAAGGCACGGATGAAGGACGCCGCACAGCATCATCCCAACGAATGTCGCGCGTCTTACCCGCAGGCCGGTCATTCGAAGCTGGCGAGCAGTTTGTCGATGTCCGATTGATCCATGGCATTCGCCGGAAGCTGCGGCCCGTTCAACAGGTCAGCGTCGGTCGCCACATGCCGCGCCATGGGCCGGGTTAACGTTTCTGACCGCCCAAACGTGCGGATGATGTGCGCCACCTTGCCTTCGATCACCTTCAAGGTGTTGACAATCTTGTTGATCCGTTGGCCGGTGATGTCTTGGAAGCTGCATGCCTCATAGATTTTGGTCACCGCGGCTTGCAGCTTGGCGGCCGCCTCGCCGCTAATGGTGCCTGAAACCTCGTCCAGCAACTCGCAGCTTTCCAGGATGGCGTTGGTTGCTTGGGCGGTATGTTCAACGATTGCATCGAGTTCATCGGTGGCGAACGGAATGTCGTGGCCGGTGATGTCGTCGACGCTCAAGGCGGCAATTTCGGTCTTGGCCGTCGCGATCGTATGGCCGAGTTCCTCAACTTCGCGCAGAAGGGAAGCCTCCTTCGCCGTGAGGTCATGGCTGATCGTTGTCAGCACGGCCCGTACTACCTCTGTTATCATGCCAGGCTCAACCGACGGCTGCGAAGCCCGAATGGCTTCCAATTTATGCTTCAGAGCCTCGATCCCCCTCAGATCGGGATCTTCCGGTATGTCAAGCATGACTGAGGACTTTCTCGATCTTGTCCTTCAGGGTTTCGGCATTGAACGGCTTGACGATATAGTTGGAAACGCCCGCCGCCTTCGCCGCCACGACGTTTTCCGTCTTGCTTTCGGCCGTTATCATGATGAACGGCAGGTTCTTCAGCCGGTTGTCGGCGCGGACTTCCTGAAGCAACTGCAGGCCGGTCATCGGCGCCATGTTCCAATCACTGATCACCAAACCGAAATTGCCGCCGCGCAGCTTGGTCAGCGCATCGGCGCCGTCGGTCGCTTCCTCGACGTTGTTGAACTCGATCTGTTTTAGCAGATTGCGGATTATCCGCAACATCGTTTTGTAATCGTCTACGATAAGAACGTTCATGGACTTGTCGATTGCCATTTTGCAAACTCCTTTGGATGTGTTATCAACTGCCCAGTGCGTTGGATTTCGCCGCCGCCCCGGTCGAGGGATCACGGCCGGTTCGTAGCTGCGCCAACTCGGCGGTGACGTCGCGCGCCTTGTCGGGACTCATGGCCGCCATCACGGCTGCCGCCTTGGCGTCCTTCATCCGGTCCAGCACCTGCAGCAACACCGGCATCGACAGTTCGTTGAAGATCGTCGCCGCTTCTTTCGGCTTCATCGCCTCGTAGAGCTTGACCATGCCCTGCCAGCCGGCATCTTCTTTTTGTTTCTGTGCGCCCTCAAGGCTTTCCAGCCGTTTCTGCAGCGACTGTAGCTCAGCCACCCGTGTGCCGAGTTTCTGCTCCGCCGCCACAAGCAACGATTCCCGTGTCGTTATTGCGTCCGCCCTGGCTTCGAGTTCCTTGCGACGCTGGCGAAGCTCCTGAAGCAACGCTTTCTCGCTGTCGCTCATTGGCGGCACGGCATCAGCGACAGGCTGCGCGGCCCCTGGTTGAGCCGCCTCATTGGGCTGCGCGCCGCCCTGTCCGGCGACGGCATGCTCAGCGCCCTTATGTTCGCCACCCTCGTGCGCCGGCGCGGCTTTCTGCCCGGCCGCCGGGGAGGGCGGGGTTGACGGCGTGGCCGGCACCGGCTTGGGCGTTTCCTTGATATGATCCGCCCCGGCGGCGCTGGCCACCGCCACCACCACGCTTCCAAGCCTTTGGCCGTGCGTCACCGCGCCTTGCAGCAACACCGCGCTTTTCACCACGAGCAACGAGGCCATGACCGTGATTGTCGTGGGCAACAGCCGAGGCAGCGGCACGTTCAGCATCAGCGTGCCATCCGCAGGGCGGCCAGCAGGTCCAGCTCCGCCTGGCTGAAGCCGGTTGGCCGGCCGGCTTCCGCGACGTCCGGCTGACCGATCTTGCGTTCCGGCAGCATCTTGCGTTCCGGCGCCAGCGGGGGGGGGGGGGGGGGGCGGCCGGGGGGCGCCGGGGGGGGCGCGCCGCGC
>CAXTXZ010000129.1:3149-8669 GCA_964248015.1 uncultured Rhodopila sp.
CCGTCGAGCCGGTCGGCCAGCCGCTCGCCCCGTTCCGTCAGGAACGCAAGGTCGTCCTTCAAGGCGGCCGACTTGGCGATCTGCGCCTCAATCTGCCGACCGGCCCCATCCACCGCGCCGCGCAGCCGCTGGATGCCGCTTTCCGCCTGTTGGGTGCTGGCATTGAAGCCGGTCACCAGCGCTTCAAGCGAGGCCCGGTCGCGCTTCAGGACGCCCAGCGCGCGTTCAAGCCTGATCGCCTGAAGCAGCGTCGCCAGCAGAAGCGCCACAAGGACGAGTTCCAAAGTCCATTCCATGGAAGGTATCGTGCCGCCAAAATGTTAACAAACAGTGACGAAATCAAAATCGGTCGAGCGATGACGCGCGCGGCAGTTCGCGCTCGATCTTCACCGCCACGTTGTTGTTCTTCTGGCCCATCCGCCCCTCGAACAGCGCCACCGGGCCGCAGCGCACCGAGACGGTTCCGCCCGGCGCCGTGTTGAGCAGCAGTTGCTGGCCAGGCTTGAGGTCGAGCACGTCCGACAAGCGCATGACGTATTCGTCGAGCACCACCGAAAGCTGCACGTCGGTGTGCCAGAGCTGTTCGGCCAGATGGGTTTCCCAGATCGAATCCCGGCCGAACTTCTCGCCCATGAACTGTTGCAGCAACAACTCGCGAACAGGTTCCAGCGTGGCGTAGGGCAGCAGCAGCTCGACCTTGCCGCCGCGGTCCTCCATGTCGATGCGCAGGCGCGCCAGGATGGCGGCGTTGGACAGGCGGCTGATGGTGGCGAAGCGCGGGTTCACCTCCAGCCGCTCGAAGCGGAAGGTCACCGGGCACAGCGGGTCGAAGCTGGCCGACAGGTCCGCCAGCACCACCTGGATCAGCCGCTCCACCAGGGTGCGCTCGATCGTGGTGTAGGGCCGCCCCTCGATCCGCATCGCCGCAGTGCCGCGCCGCCCGCCCAGCAGCACATCGACGATCGAATAGATCATCGCCGAGTCGATCACCATCAGCCCCTGGTTGTCCCACTCGTCGGCCTTGAACACCGCCAGCATCGCCGGCAGCGGAATGGAATTGAGGTAGTCGCCGAACCGCAGCGAGATGATGTTGTCGATGCCGACCTCGACGTTGTCCGAGGTGAAGTTGCGCAGGCTGGTCGACATGATGCGCACCAGGCGGTCGAAGACGATCTCCAGCATCGGCAGCCGCTCGTACGACACGAGCCCCGAGCTGATGATCTTCTGCATTCCCGTGCGGGTTTCGCCGGACCCGTTGTCCTTGTCGAAGCCCAGCAGGTTGTCGATTTCCGACTGGTTGAGGACGCGGGCCGACTGCCCGCCGGAAACATCCTCGCCATCGACATCGGCGCCCCAGGCCGCCGCGAGGTCTTCGTCGGATTGTTCAGTCGTTTCGCTCATTGGATCAGCATCTGGGTGAACAGCACGTCGCTGACCTTGGCCGGCGCAACGGCGGCGTTGGCGCGGACCAGCAATTCCTCGCGCAGCCGGTAGACCCCGGCGGAGCCGTGCAGTTCCTCGGGGCGCATTTCCCGCAGGTAGGTCTGCATCATGTCCTGCAGGCGCGGCATGGCGGCCTTCACCTTCTCCACATCATCGGGTTTCGGGACCTCGACCCGCGCGTTCAGCTTCACGTAGCTGGGCTTGCGCGGGCCGCCGTTGAGGTTGGCGACCATCTCGGGCACATCGACAAAGGTGGGCGGCACGGGCTTGGCGGCTTCCTCGACGTGCTCCTCATGCTTATCCATGCCCAGCAGGTGCGGCAGGATGCCGGTGAACCAAAGGCCGGCGCCCGCCCCGATCAGGGCAACGGGCACCGCTATGAGGATAAGCTTGCCCTTGCCGGCTTTCTTCGCCGGTTTTTCATCTGTCTCCGTTTTCGCGGCAGGGGGAGGAGAAGAACTCATGCCTAGTAACCTGCCAGACAAGAGTTAACTAAAAGTTGACGTGCTGATGATGAAAGTCCGGCAATACCTGCCGCCAGGCAAAAACTGCCGAGCGCGGATTGGGCGGGGGAGAGGGCTGGAAAGGATGAGAGGTGTTATTACAATGACATGAAGCCAGGCGGTGACGTGCCGGCGTATGGCATGACGTTTGCTGATCCCGCGGCTGGGCTGCTTGGATCATGCCAATGGACATACCGACTTCGCTCGCGGTTTCCCGCCTCGTGGCACAGCAACGTGCCATGGACGTCACCGCGGACAATATTGCCAATGCCAACACGCCGGGCTATCGGACGACACGCTTGCAGTTCAGCGACTACATCGATCCCGAGGCGGGAACGTTGGCGCCGCCTGGCGGCCGGCCGGTGGTCTATGCCCAGGACCGCGCGACCTGGCGGGAAACCCAGCCGGGCGCGGTCAATCACACCGGCAATCCGTTCGATCTGGCCCTCACCAGCGATGGTTACTTCACAGTAAGCACGAAAAACGGTCCGCGCCTCACCCGTGATGGCCGGTTTGGCCCGACGCCGAGCGGCACGCTGGCGGACAGCAACGGCAACCCGGTGCTCGACACCGCCGGCAAGCCGATCCAGCTTTCGCCAACCGATACGCAGGTCACGATCGCCGGCGACGGTTCGGTTTCCACCGAAAGCGGCCAAGTTGGCAAGATCGGCGTGGTGCGGCCGACCGACCCGATGAGGATGCAGGCGGAAGGCGGCACCAATTTCGTGTCGGACTCGCCCACCGCGCCCGTGGCGTCGCCCGGCATCGTGCAGGGCGCGCTGGAGGAATCCAACGTGCAGCCGGTGATGGAGGTGACGCGCATGATGAACGACGTCCGCCAGTTCCAGTTGGTCAGCCAGATGATCCAGGCCGAGGGCGACCGCCAGCAGAACGCCATAGAAAAGCTGTTGCCGCAAGGATCGTGACCGGGCTGCCAGGGCCGCGCCCGTGACCAACTGCCATAGGAGCAAAACACATGCGTTCACTTGATATCGCCGGCACCGGGATGCAGGCCCAGCAGACCAACGTCGAAGTCATCTCCAACAACATGGCGAACATGACGACGACCGGCTTCAAGCGCCGGCGGGCCGAGTTCCAGGACCTGATCTACCAGAACCTGCGCCGCGTCGGCTCCAACAGTTCCGACAGCGGCTCCATCGTGCCCTCCGGCGCGCAGGTGGGCCTCGGGGTGAAAACCGCCGCCATCTACCGGATCAACGAACAGGGCAACCTGCAGCAGACCTCCAACACGCTGGACCTGGCGATCCAGGGCAATGGATACTTCCAAGTCACGACGCCGACCGGCGACACCGCCTATACCCGCGACGGCACCTTCGCGCTGGCCGCGGACGGCACGCTGGTCACCGCTGACGGCTACACGGTCCAGCCTGGCCTGCAGATCCCCGCCGCCGCGACCGGCGTGACCATCAACACCTCGGGCCAGGTGCAGGTGACCCTGGCGGGCAACACGGCGCCGCAGACGGTCGGGCAGTTGCAGCTCGCGACCTTCCCGAACGAGGCCGGCCTTGATTCACAGGGCGGCAACTTGTTCCTGCAAACCGCGGCGTCCGGCGCGCCGGTGGCCGGCAACCCCGGGACCGCCGGCGTCGGCACCGTCAACCAGGGCTTCATTGAAACCTCCAACGTCAACGTGGTCACCGAGATCACCAACCTGATCACCGCGCAGCGCGCCTACGAGATGAACAGCAAGGTCATCACCTCCAGCGACGAGATGATGTCCACCCTGACGAACCTGCGGTAAAACGATGCGCTTCCCAGCCCGCCTGTCCATCGGCTTGCCGGCGATGCTGGCCGTCGGCTTCATTGGCTGCCAGGCGCAGGCGGCGTCGCTGCGCAGCATGACGACGCTGCATGGGCCGCTCGTGTTCCTGCGGGACCTGTTCGACGATGCCGGGCCAGACGCCGACCGCGTGCTGGGGCCGGGTCCAGGCCCGGGCGACCGCATCATCGTCGAAGCGGCGCAACTGAACGCCATCGCCCGGCAGTTCAATGTTTCCTGGCGGTCCATTTCCTCGGGTGACCGGGCTGTCCTGGAGTGGCCTGGACGCTCCCTGCGCAAGGACGAGATCGCCGACGCGGTGAAGACCGCGGTCACCGCCTCCGGCGCGCCCGATAACTGCGAGATCGACATACCGGGCTTCCTGCCGCCGACTGTCCCGACGGAAACGAAGATCGCCGTGACGGTTTCCCAGGTTGACTACGACATCAACACTGGTCGTTTCAGCGCCTCGCTCACGGCCACCGGCGAAAGCATGACCCCGATCACCACCCGCATCAGCGGCCGTGTCGAGGAAATGGCCGATGCCCCCGTCACCATCGCTCGGCTGCTGCCGGAAACCGTCCTGCGCGCCGAGGATGTCCGCCTTGCGCGGGTCCGCGTGTCCCAGGTGCCGTTCGATGCCGCCCTGTCGCTCGACCAGATCGTCGGCATGCAGTTGCGCCGCGCCATCCCGGCCGGGCAGCCGCTGCGCCTGGCCGACCTGACCAAGCCGCCCTTGGTGCAACGTGGCGCCGTCGTGCAAATCGAGCTGTCCGCCCTGGGCCTGTCCGTCACCGGCCAGGCCACCGCGCTCGACGCCGGAGCGGAAGGCGACCGGATACGGGTGCAGAACGTCAACTCGCACGCCTACCTGTTCGCCGACGTGGTCGGTCCCGGCCAGGTCCGCGTCGCGCCCGAATCGCCGCCGGCCATGCAGACCGTGCCCGCCCGCGCCAACCGCACGGTGCGCGCGCCATGAAAGCGCGCGCCACCAGCGCCCTGGTGCTTTGCGCCTGCCTTCTCAGCGGCTGCGGCGCCCTGAGCCGCCTGTCCCACGTGGGACGCGATCCCACGATGACCGAAACCGCCGACCCCACCAAAGAACCCACATGGCGTCCGGTCACCATGCCCATGCCCTCTCGGCAGCCCACCCCGAACGAGGCGAATGCCCTCTGGCGGTCCGGCTCGCGCGCCTTCTTCAAGGATCAGCGCGCCGCCCAAGTCGGCGACATCATCACGGTCCTGGTCAGCATGAACGACACGGCGAACCTGAAGAACGTCACCTCGGCCGGCCGAACCAGCACCGAAACGGCGGGGATACCCCAGTTCCTCGGGCTGGAGACGATGCTGCCGAAATCCATCGCCGACCCATCCAAGCTGCTGTCGACGGCCAGCACCAACAACAACACCGGCACCGGCCAGATCCAGCGCAACGAGGCCGTGACTTTAAGGCTCGCCGGCATCGTCACCCAGCTCCTGCCCAACGGCAACCTAGTGGTCGCCGCCAGGCAGGAGTTCATGGTCAACGCCGAGCTACGGGAACTACGCGTAACCGGCGTTATCCGCCCGCAAGACATCGCATCGGACAACACCGTCCTGCACGACCGCATGGCCGAGGCCCGCATCGCCTACGGCGGCAGGGGCCAGCTCACGGACCTGCAACGCGCCCGCTGGGGCCAGCAGATGCTGGACATCCTGGCGCCGTTCTAAGCGCGCTGCCCCATCAAGCCTCGTTCGATTTGTCCAGCACCGGCTGGAACCCCGCCGTCGCTTTCTTCAACTCCGCCGCCGGGT
>CAXTXZ010000130.1:0-8655 GCA_964248015.1 uncultured Rhodopila sp.
CCCTAGCGCCGCCAAAGATGATGTGGATGCGCATGACAAATGCGCCGCGGCACTGCGGGACGCGTCTTTCATCCCGTTCGCGCCGGACGGCCTGCTGTTCGGCGGCGATCAGCCGGCCCTGCGACTTTCCAAAAAGCAACTGACCCATTTCAACCCAAGCGTTTTCCAGCTTATGTACCTATCGCTGTTCACGTTCACCGGTCGTTCGTTTGTTGACACGGATGCGCGGGAGCATGTCGCCGTCATCCACGTTGAAGCGTATTTTCGCAATGCCTTGCCGCCGGGGGAATTTCCTTATCCGTTCTGGCACAGCGCGGATAAATGGAACGCCTATGAGACCGCCAACGAACTGAAATTCTATTTGAACCACGATGGGAAGGCGTTCGTCATCACCCGGTCGCAAGGTGGCAGCGAGGCAAACCGTGGGCCATTCGCGCATGTGACGCCGCCCGCGTTCGATGGCCATTGGCAGTGGACTGATGCGTCCGGCCAGCTTCAACCCCATGCATCACTGTTCTCAAACCGCTACAGCGCGGCAAACCCTTACCTTCAAGCGCTGGACAATGCCTACAAAGGCTTCGCCATTGAACTGAGAAAAGGCAGTTGCCTGGAGTGCCATGCGCCGAACAACGAAGCCAGCATGGACCATCTTGTCTTGCTGCAAACGCCCATTCATGCCTCTGGCGAAATAGATCGTGTCCTGGAAGAGGTCAAGAACAAGGAAATGCCGCAGGATGACCTTGGCCTGCGCAAGGAGATCGACCCTAAGCTGCGGGCAGTCATCCTGCAAACGGGAGAAGCCTTCCGCAAGGCGCTTGCCGATGCGAACCAATGGGAGGCACGGCGGCATCGCTAACGCATCGATGCCGCTGATCGCCTGTCCCGTCGCCAGTTCCTCGCCCGTGTGCAAGCATGGAAACTTGCGCAGCGAGGGGTAAAGCAGGTGCCTTTTGACCTATTCGATGATCGGCCGGCCCAGGTGAAGGCAAAGACTTACGCAATCTACGCCTTGTTGATCGCGGCGAACGTCGGCGCCTGGCTTTGGGCGTGGATCGCCTTCGCGGATCGGCCTGCCCTTCTCGGCACGGCTTTCCTGGCTTACATGTTCGGCCTGCGCCATGCCTTCGACGCCGATCACATCGCAGCTATCGACAACGTCGTCCGAAAGTTGATGCAGGAAGGCAAGGCGCCCTATTCAGTCGGGTTCTTTTTCTCGCTCGGCCATTCCACCATCGTCGTGCTTGCCTCGACCGCGATTGCCGTGACGGCAGCGGCCATGCAAGGCAGGCTCGATGCCTTCCATGACCTTGGGGGGATCATTGGGACATTGATATCGGCGTTCTTCCTGCTCACGATCGGCATCGCCAATCTTTTTATCCTGAAAAGCATTTGGATGGCGTTCACAAGGGCACGCCGCGGCGAACGGATCATCGACGAGGACCTGGACGCTTTGCTGGTTGGGCGTGGGCTTGTCGCCCGCATCTTCCGCCCGCTGTTTCGGGTCGTCTCGCGCTCCTGGCACATGTATCCGATTGGCTTTCTGTTCGGCCTTGGTTTCGACACCGCCACGGAAATCGGGCTGCTTGGAATCTCCGCCACGCAGGCCGCCCAGGGCGCGCCCTTCTGGGCAATCCTGGTTTTCCCCGCTTTGTTCACCACTGGCATGTCGCTCATGGACACGACGGACAGCGTGCTGATGACGCGCGCCTACGGGTGGGCCTTCGTCAACCCGATCCGCAAGCTTTGGTATAACCTAACCATCACCGCCGCATCCGTCGTGGTGGCCTTGTTCATTGGCGGCATCGAGGCACTTGGGCTGATTGGCGACAAGCTCGGGCTGGAAGGCGGTTTCTGGGGCGCCGTTGGAAGCCTGAACGATAACCTTGCCAGTTTCGGATTTGTCGTTGTCGGGATATTCATCGCAAGCTGGATAATCTCCAGCCTCGTCTACCGGGCCAAAGGCCATGACCGCCTGCCAGCGGGACAGCCATGATTCCCACCATTCCGCGGATCACCGGCCTTGTGGCGATGATGCTGCTTGGACATGCCGCCTGGTCGGAAACGCCGGCGGAATGGGTGGCGCTTGGGACCCGCGTTCATGGCGGGTTCGGCACGTTTATTCCGGCGGGCATTCGAATTTGGCGAGGACGCATTGCATCGGCTTGGCGTGGAGCGGCGGGATGTCACCGTTGCTTACAGCCCTGGCCCTGACGCACCGTGCCCCGCATGGCTGACGGGATCGCCATCGCCACCGAGGCAAGCGCGGGACAGGGCGCGCCGCAGGTGATGGGCGAGAAATCGGCCTCCGGCACGTTAGGGGTGGCTGTTACCCGAGACAAAAAGACGGGCCGGGGTTTCCGGTATGCCATCCCGGCATCGGCGCTGCCGCAACTGATGCAATGGAACAGAAGCCTTGATCCCCTTGGACGCCACAAGGCCGTCATGGACGCGCCCGAGCCTCTCAGCGTGACTGAAGTGGCCGCCGACCATTAGGCGGCGCCCGCCAGGAACAGCAGCGGGAAGCGGGAGCCTGCGGCTAAACGCGAGGGGTGATGTCAAGCCAGGTTATTCGTCATCACATCAGGCTTCGAGTGTGCTTCGCCACATCGTTGGCAATCCGTCCGCCCGCACCTGTTCAAGTCGCGCGTCAAACGTCTGGCCGTAGGCGCTGACGAGGCATAACCGAAGCGTCGATTTTCGGGTGCAGTTTCGATCATATCTTTCGCAATCCGTAAGCTATTGGAACCATTAAGGCAAAGAAAAATGTCCGAAAGTTTTGATTTATGTGCTGTTCAGCTTTGCTGTTCTGGGAAGGCTGACGGTGTATGATGCGAACCGATGATATCCGTAACCACTGACCATCATCTGCGGCGGGTTGTTCGGGTAGTCGCCGTCCTAAACCTCGCCTATTTCAGCATCGAGTTCGCGGTTGCCCGCACGATTGGCTCCGTTTCGCTGTTAGCGGACAGCATTGACTTTCTGGAAGATGCGTCCGTCAACCTTCTCATTCTGGTGGCACTCGGCTGGACGGCGCGAAAGCGCGCGCGTGTCGGTATGGCGCTGGCCGGTATTCTGCTTGTGCCGGGCCTCGCCACGCTGTGGACGGCATGGGAGAAATTCAACACGCTGGAAGCACCTGACCCGGTGCTGCTGTCGCTCACCGGCTTAGGCGCATTGGCGGTCAATCTATCCTGCGCTCTCATGCTGACGCGCTACCGCCGCCATAGCGGAAGTCTGACCAGAGCGGCGTTTCTCTCGGCCCGCAATGACGCCGTAGCAAATGTCGCTATCATCGCGGCAGGCCTGGTGACAACTTTCCTGTGGGCGTCGGCGTGGCCGGATTTGATGGTCGGACTAGGTATCGCCGTCCTGAACGCCGATGCGGCGCGGGAAGTCTGGCAGACTGCGCGCGAAGAACACAAAACGGCGGAAGCCTAGCTTGACCGCATAACGTTTGATTATGGTAAGCTGCGCGGATGGGAATAGGATAATAGTAATTTGGTTTAACATCGCCGATCAGGCTGTCGGTTCCGCAGGCAGCCAATCTTCCAGTACTTCATCCGGCTGATAGCCAGTTCCGAGGCGAGCGGTAATGGTCTCACCGTGTTGGCGCAGCGCATCCACCGCACGCCTGATTGCGGTGTCGGAGCGGCGGGACAGGATGCCTGGAACCTCTCGCCGCAGGGACGGGCTGTCCAGCAGGATTTCGGTTATTTCGTCGCGTTCGCGCCTTACCGTGTCGATCCATCCGGCGCGCGGCGGGATGTGGCGGCTGAACTCCAGTTTCGTCAGATGTTCGACGATGGTGGCGATGCGGCTGGCCAGTTCGCGCCGGTCTTTCCTGGCCAAGCCCTCGATCTCCTCCGCCAAGTTGTTCCAGTCGATTGTCCGCAAAAGTTCGGGATGATCGTCGCCGTTTTGCAAGGCGTTGCCAACGGCGCGAAGGGCTTCCGCCTGCCGGTGTGCCCAAGCATCCAGATCGACGGCATACAAATCGGCTACTGTGTGGTCGTCCGGCATGGTGATACTCACACCTTATCGCACTTGCGGGGCTATTCTATCACAATGCGGGGTCCGCTGCCGCGCACGATTGTTGCCCCCGTGACCTTGTCCCAGATCCTGGCCGCCAGGGCGGCATAGGCTTTCGCCGCGACGCTGTCGGGCGCCGCCGCGGCGATCGGCGTTCCGGCGTCGGCGGCGGAACGGATGTCCAGCAGCAGGGGGATCTCGCCGAGGAACTCCGCGCCCAGGCGCGTCGCCGCCAGCCTTGCGCCGCCGGGGCCGAAGCTGTCGGCACGGTGACCGCAATTGGGGCAGCAGTAGTAGCTCATGTTCTCGACCAGGCCGAGCACGGGGACCTTGGTTTTCTCGAACATGCGGACGCCGCGGCGGGCGTCGATCAGGGCGATGTCCTGCGGGGTGGAGACGATCACCGCGCCGGTCAGCGCCACGCGCTGCGCCATGGTCAACTGGGCGTCGCCGGTGCCGGGCGGCATGTCCACCACCATGATGTCAAGCTCGCCCCACTCGACCTGGCCCATCATCTGCTCCAGCGCGCCCATGACCATGGGGCCGCGCCAGATCATCGGGGTTTCCTCCTCGACCAGGAAGCCGATCGACATGCAGGACAGGCCCCAGGCCTGGAGCGGGATCATCTTGTCGTTCCGGACCTCGGGCTTGCGGCTGAGGCCGATCATGCGCGGCAGGCTGGGGCCGTAGATGTCGGCGTCCAGCAGGCCGACCTTGAGGCCCTGGCGGGCGAGCGAGACCGCCATGTTGACCGCGACGGTGGACTTGCCGACGCCGCCCTTGCCAGACGCCACCGCGACGATCGCCTTGACCCCCGGCAGCAGCAACGCCGGCTTGCCGCCCGGCCCGGCGCCAGGGGCGTTGCCGTGGGCGTGGCCATGCGGCGGGGCGGCCGGGGCCGGCGGCTTGTGGGCGGTCAGGATGGCGGTGGCGTTGCTCACGCCGGGCTGACGCCTCAGCACGGCCTCGGCCTCGCGGCGCACCGGCTCCATCGCCGAGGCGTGGGCGCGGTCGGTCAGCAGGGTGAGCTGCACCAGGCCGCCGCGCGCCTCGATGCCCTCGACCAGCCCGGCGGCGACGATGTCCCGGCCGGAAGCGGGGTCCTTGATGGCGCGAAGGGCCGCGCGGAGGGCGTCGGGCGAGTTCGACAGGAGCGTTTCCTCAGCATGCCTTGGAACAACGGCGGCCCCGGTCCGTGGGGCAACCCGCCAGGCGCTTCAGGCGGCGCGGATTCATCCGGCCAGAATGATTCCACGCCCGACGGCCCGAAGCCGCCGAACGACGGCCCCATCCGCGGCCCCTGGGGCAACAAGGGGAGCAAAGGCGGCGCGGAACGCGGCCCACGTTCGTCCGGCGGTCCGGGACGCGGCGGGCCGTTCGGCAACGGGCCGTTCGGCAACAACCCGTTCGGCGGCGGCGGATCGCCTGACCTGGACCGGTTGATCGCGCAGGCCCAGGCCTATATCCGCGGCCTGATGGGCGGCGGTGGCGGCCGAGGCCCCGGCCCCGGCCGCGGCCAGTTCAACCGCTTCACCGGCGGACGTGGCCTGGCGCTGCTGCTGCTTGGCATTGTCGCCATCTGGGTCGCCAGCGGCTTCTACCGCGTGCAACCCGACGAGCAAGGCGTGGTCATGCGCTTCGGCGCTTATGCCTACTGGACGCCGCCCGGCCTGCACTGGCACGTCCCCTGGCCGTTTGAATCCGTCACGCAGCCCACGGTCACCCGCATCAACCGGACCGAGATCGGCTTTCGCTCCGCGCCCGGCGCGCAGGGCGGCGGCAACATGGAAACCGGGCGGGATGCCGCCGGGCGCGACGTGCTGGCGGAAAGCCTGATGCTGACCGGGGACGAGAACATCATCGACATCGACGTCGCCGTTTTCTGGCGCATCAGCGACGCCGCGGCGTACCTGTTCAACACCGCCAACCCGGACGGGCTGGTGCGCGCGGTGGCGGAAAGCTCGCTGCGCGAGGTGATCGGCCGCACGCCGATCCAGCCGGCGCTGACCCAGTTGCGCGCGCAGATCGAAACCGACGTCTACAAGCAGACGCAGGAAATCCTCGACCGCTACAAGGCCGGGGTCGAGGTCACGCAGGTGCAGTTGCAGAAGGTTGACCCTCCGGCGGCGGTGATCGAGAGCTTCCGGGACGTGCAGCGCGCCAACACGGACGCCGAGCGGATGCGGAACGAGGCGGAGTCTTACCGCAATGACATCGTGCCGCGCGCGCGGGGCGACGCGGCGCGGATCGTGGCCGAGGGCCAGGGCGCCAAGGCGGCGTCCGTGGCGCAGGCAACCGGGCAGACGCAGCGTTTCAACAACGTGCTGTCCGCGTACCAGCAGGCCAAGGACGTGACGCTGCGGCGGATGTACCTGGACACGATGGAGGATGTGCTCAGCCGGTCGCAGCCGCTGGTGGTGGACGACAAGCTGAAGGGGCTGGTGCCGTTCCTGCCGCTGAACATCCCGCCTCCGACGGCGGCGCCGGCCGCGCCTCCCGCCTCGTCGTCCGTTGTGGGGACCAACCAATGAGCCGCGTCACCGTGGCCGGCATCGCGATTGTCGCGGTGCTGGCGTTCATACTCAATGCCAGCCTGTTCACCGTGGCGCAGACCGAGCAGGTGCTGGTGGTGCAGTTCGGGCAGGTGGTGCGCACGATCGAGGAAGCCGGGCTGCACGCCAAGGTGCCGATCATACAGAATGTCATCCCGTTCGAGCGGCGGCTGCTGGCGGTGGAACTGCCGGGCGAGGAAGTCATCCTGGGCGACCAGCGGCGGCTGATCATCGACACGGTCACGGTGTTCAACATCAGTGACCCGCTGCGCTTCTACCAGGCGATTGGGCCGGTGTCGGATAACATCCGCGGGCGGCTGAACTCCATCGTCACGGGCAGCCTGCGGCGGGTGCTGGGCAACAACAAGCTGCTGGATGTGCTGTCGGCGGACCGCGAGCGGATCATGACGACGATCCGCGGGCAGGTGAACACCGAGATGCAGAACTTTGGCGTAACGATCGACGATGTCCGCATCCGGCGGGCCGACCTGCCGCAGGAGAACACGCAGGCGATCCTGTCGCGGATGCAGTCGGAACGCCAACGCGTCGCGGCGCAGGCGCGGGCCGAGGGCGCGGAAGCCTCGCAGCGGATCAAGGCGGACGCCGAGCGGGAGCGGACCGTGCTGGTGGCGGACGCGCGGGCGACGGCGGACCGGGCGCGTGGCGAGGGCGAGGGCGAGGCGACGAAGATCTACGCGCAGTCGTTTGGGCAGGACCCGGCGTTCTTCTCGATCTGGCGCACCTTGCAAGGCTATCGCAACATTTTCGACGCGGGATCGGCTCGGCTGGTGGTGACGCCGGACAATGATTACTTGCGTTACCTTCAGTCTCCGCCTGCCGAGATGACGAAATAAGGTCAGGCGGCCAGGAAGCGCCTGGCTGCCTCATCGAGAACCCGGATGCCGAGGGCGAGGTCTTCGTCCCTGGTGTTTTCCGCCCAGTGATGGCTGATGCCGCCGATCGAGGGGACGAACAGCATCGCCGCCGGCATGAGGCGGGCGATGTTCTGCGCGTCGTGGCCCGCGCCCGAGGGCATCTGCTGCCATGCGCCGGGGGCGAAGTGTTCGGCCGCGCCGGACAAGGCTTGCATCATTGCGGGGTCGCATAGCGCGGGAATAGCCTTGGAGGTTGCTTCCACTGTCACGTGGCAGCGTTCGCGGCGGTTCGCCTCGCGCGCCAGCCTGTGCAGCGTGTCCTCCATCCGTTCCAGCACCGGCATGGAAATGTCGCGGAACTGGAATAGGATGTCGGCGGCACCGGGGATGATGTTGGGCGCGCCGGGGTCGAGCAGGATGCGGCCGGTGGTCCAGACGCTTCTTTCGCCGGCGACGCGGGGGAACTCGGCGTCGATGGCGGCGAGCAGGCGGATCGCGGCCAGGCCGGCGTCCTTGCGTTCCTGCATCGTCGTGCCGCCGGCGTGGTCCTGCTGACCGGTGACGCGGATGCGGAACTGCCAGATGGCGACGATGCCGGTGACGACGCCGATGCGCAGGTTGGCGTTTTCCAGTTGCGTGCCCTGCTCGATGTGCATCTCGAAGAAGCCCTTGTGGCGGCCGGGTTCGAGACGCATGCGGGGCTTGGCGTCGAGGCCGGCGTTGCGCAGGGCTTCGCGCAGGGGGGTGCCGTCGTTGCGGCTTCGGCTGCGGTCTATTTCCTTGTCCGAGAGTTCGCCGATGATCGAGCGGCTGCCGAGGAAGCCGCCGTCGAAATGGCCTTCCTCGTCGGCGAAGGCGCAGACATCGACGGGCAGGCCGGCGCGAGCCAGGGCGACGGCGGCCAGGACGCCGAGGGCGCCGTCGAGCCAGCCGGCCTCGTTCTGGGATTCGATGTGGCTGCCGCAGAGGATGCGCGGGCCGCGTCCGGGATGGCGACCATGGACGTTGCCGATGCCGTCGATGGAGGCTTGCAGGCCGCAGGCGGTGAGGCGGTCCATCAGCCAGCGGCGGGCCTGCATGTCCTGGGGGGAAAAGGTCGGGCGGTGGACGCCGGTGCGGAAGCGGCCGATTTCGCGCAGTTCGTGGAGGTCGCGCAGGAAGGCTTCGGGGTCGATGGCGGGCATGGGGCGGAGTCCGAC
>CAXTXZ010000131.1:0-8649 GCA_964248015.1 uncultured Rhodopila sp.
ACTGCGGCTTCGGCTCGGAGGCCACCATGCGGCGCAGCTTCATGCGTATCCTGGCGGTGCCGCCCCAGGCCTATCGGGAGCGCTTTCCGCTGTGAAAGCGACACGCCGGTTGGACCTGTGCAAAGCCAACAGCGGCCGCCTCACGCCGCCAGATCAACCCGGCACCCGGATCAAGGCCCTTTCCGCTTCATCCCGCCGCGTCCGCGCCGCTTCGCCGGATCATAGCCGCCGCCACCCGGCCCCAACGGCTCCGGCGCCTTGCTCCGCTGCGGGCGCGACAGGGCGCTTGGCCGAGGCGGTTCCGGCAGCCCGAGTTCCAGCGCTTCCAGCCGCTTGATCTCGTCGCGCAATCGCGCCGCCTGTTCGAACTCCAGGTTGGAGGCGGCGGCCCGCATGCGCTTTTCCAGGTCGGCGATCGAGGACTTCAGGTCCTTGCCGACGAACTCCGTCGTGTCCGCGTCCTTGACCGGCGCGACCGTGACGTAGTCCTGCTCGAACACGCTCTCCAGCACGTTGGCGATCTGCCGGCGGATCGAGATCGGGGTGATCCCGTGCTCTTCATTCCATGTCCGCTGCTTGTTGCGGCGGCGCTCGGTTTCCTCGATCGCGACGCGCAGCGAC
Organism: uncultured Rhodopila sp.; assembly: GCA_964248015.1. GTDB lineage: Bacteria > Pseudomonadota > Alphaproteobacteria > Acetobacterales > Acetobacteraceae > Rhodopila. Next base: position 622 of record CAXTXZ010000131.1, read on the forward strand.
CGGGTCATGACATCGGCGTACAGGATGACCCGGCCGTCGATGTTGCGGGCGGCTCTGCCGATCGTCTGGATCAACGAGGTCTGCGAGCGCAGGAAGCCCTCCTTGTCGGCGTCCAGGATCGCCACCAGCGCGCATTCGGGAATATCCAATCCTTCCCGCAGCAGGTTGATGCCGACCAGCACATCGAACACCCCGAGCCGCAGGTCGCGGATGATCTCGATCCGCTCCAGCGTGTCGATGTCGGAGTGCAGGTAGCGCACCTTGATCTGATGTTCCGTCAGGTACTCGGTCAAGTCCTCGGCCATGCGCTTGGTCAGCGTCGTGACCAGGACACGGCCGCCCCGCGCCGTGACGGCCTTGCACTCGTGCATCAGGTCGTCAACCTGGTGTTCCACCGGGCGGACCTCGGTGACCGGATCGATCAGGCCGGTGGGGCGGATGACCTGTTCGGCGAACACCCCGGCGGTGCGCTCCATCTCCCACGGCCCCGGCGTCGCCGAGACGAAGACGGTCATCGGGCGGAAGCGTTCCCATTCCTCGAACTTCAGAGGGCGGTTGTCGGTGCAGGAGGGCAGCCGGAAGCCGAACTCGGACAGCACCGTCTTGCGCGCGTAGTCGCCCTTGTACATGCCGCCGATCTGCGGCACGGTGACGTGGCTCTCGTCAACGATCAGCATGGCGTTTTCCGGCAGGTACTCGAACAAGGTTGGCGGCGGGTCGCCCGGCTCCCGGCCCGTCAGGTAGCGGGAGTAATTCTCGATCCCCTTGCACGACCCGGTGGTCTCCATCATTTCGATGTCGAACGTGGTGCGCTGTTCCAGGCGCTGCGCCTCCAGCAGCTTGCCTTGCGCGTTGAGTTCGTCCAGGCGTTCCTTCAGCTCGATCTTGATGTCGCGCACCGCCTGCGCCAGCGTCGGCCGGGGCGTGACGTAGTGGCTGTTGGCGTAGACCGTGATGTCCTTCAGCTCCGCCGTCTTCTCGCCGGTCAGCGGATCGAACTCGTGGATCGCCTCGATCTCGTCGCCGAACAGGGTGACGCGCCACGCGCGGTCTTCGTAGTGGCTGGGGAAAACATCGACGACCTCGCCCCGCAGGCGGAAGCTGCCGCGTGCGAAGGCTGTGTCGTTGCGACGATATTGCAGGTCAACCAGCGCCTTGGCCAGCTTGTCGCGGTCGATCCGTCCGCCGACCTCCAGCTTCGCGACCATCTTGGCGTAGGTTTCAACCGAGCCGATGCCATAGATGCACGACACCGAGGCGACCACGACCACGTCGTTGCGCTCCAGCAGGGACTGGGTGGCGGCATGCCGCATCCGGTCGATCTGCTCGTTGATCTGCGCGTCCTTCTCTATATAGGTGTCGGTGCGGGGAACGTAGGCTTCCGGCTGGTAATAGTCATAGTAGCTGACGAAGTACTCCACCGCGTTGTCCGGGAAGAAGCTTTTCATCTCGCCGTAAAGCTGCGCCGCCAGCGTCTTGTTCGGCGCCAGGATCAGGGTCGGCTTCTGCACCGCCTCGATCATCTTGGCCATGGAGAAGGTCTTGCCCGATCCGGTCACCCCTAGCAGCACCTGGTCCCGCTCGTCGGCGTGAACGCCGCGAACGAGTTCCTGGATGGCGGCCGGCTGGTCGCCCGCCGGCTCGTATTCGGAGACGACTTTCAGCGCCCGCGTCATTGGCCGGGCCGCCTGCTTCTGCGGCGTGAACAAAACCGGGGGCGGGCGGACAAGGGTCTGGGACATGGCGGCTACCTCTGGCCGGGAAGATGGGGCTTCCGGCAGGAGGCGTCGAGGGGGCGCCGCGCCCAATCGCCATCGCGGCAGCCCTGGTCATGACGCTCTATGACGTGCTGTTCTGCCGAGCCATGACGATCCGCCCGACGGCCCAGGCCGCGCGGCGCATGTCGAACAGCAACGTGCGCGGATTGGTGAGCCGCACGCGGTTCCGCTGCCGCCATAGGTGCACCAGCAGCCCGCCATGCCGGCGCCACGCCAGTTCACGCTGCGCGCGCGCCGTCTTGTGTTGCGCCCGCCACGGGAAGCTTCGCGGGATCTTGGCTGGAACTGGCACAGTGTCGAAGATAAGCACATACGCGAGCCGGTCCTGGCCTGACACGTTGGGCGGCGCGCCATGCACGGTCCGCTGATTGTGGATCACGCAGCCGCCCGCCTCCAGCGGACAGTGCACGGCTTGCGCCGGGTCAAATCCGTCAACGCACTCCAGGGCATGAATGCGCGCATCGCCGCCTGGGAACCCATGCGGCAGGACAGGCCCCAGATGCGATCCGGGCAAATAGGCCATGCAACTGTTCGCCTCATCCACCGGCTGCAAAGCCAGCCAGAAGCTGATCTCGTTGTAGTCGAACGCCGGGTCCTGGAACGCCTCATCCTGGTGCCAGGGCGTGGCATCCCCGATCCGCGCCGGCTTCATCAACGAAATGTCGGCCTTGAACCGCACGTTGGGGCCAAGCAACTGCTCCGCCATTGTCCGGGCGGCGCGAAAGAACGGCGTGTCGATAAGGCCGGGAGCGAACGTGCGAGGATGCAGGATCTGCGGGAAGCGGGCAGGGCCCGATCCGTCCTCAACCCCCATCGCATCAAACAACGCGCCCTCTTTGAAGCCGACATTGTTGCCATGCAGGCCAACCAGCGTGGCACGCAGCTTGGCAATGTCCTCAGGCCGCATGCCTGTCTCAAAGGGGAGGAATCCATCCGCCTTGAAGCGCTTGATCTGCCCTGCATCGAGACGCAAAAGCATGCTGCTCAGCCTTTCATTGCCATCCAAGGCCAAACGGCCAACAAAATCCGTCAATCGGAATGAAAATTAGAAATGAACCTGGATTGTGTCCAATCACGACTAAGTTCGGTAGGGCGATGTATGGCTGAAAAACATGCCATATCGCCCGCTCCCGCGTAAACTCTTTGCCAACGCGCGACAGGCTCGGGACGGGAATTGCCCGGACGTGGCAGCAAACCCAAGGGATCATACCGAAGACGTTAGAATTTCATCCACGGTTCTGTTACCACGGGTTGTGATTCGGCGGCAAAACTCGCTCGGTGTCAGGACCGAAATGATAAAACTCTCGCAAACAACAACCGGCACGGTTCTTTTCGCGCTGGACACACTCCTGTTGCTCCTGGCCTGGCCGGCAGTCCTCTGGGCCAGCCGGTCAGGCACGCTGGACATCCTCGGCCCGCCGTTCGAGGCGCGCGGCATCGCCTACCCGGTGTTCGACCTGTTGCTGCTGTTCGCCATGGGCCTTTACCGGCGGGAAGCCATCCTGCAAACCGGCCGCTCCCTGTCACGCGTCCCACTGATCGTCGGCATGGGAGCGGCACTGGCCGTCCTGCTCTCCTGGGCGCAGCCATGGCTGATGCCGCGGGCCGCCGTTCCCGGCGGACGCGACCAGATCGTCATGTTCAGCCTCGCCGTCGTCACCTTCACCCTTTGCGCCTTCGCGGCCCGGTTGGTGATCGACGTCCTGGTGCGCCGCCATGTCCTGCGCCGCCGCCTGCTGATCATCGGCGCCGGCCAACGCGCCTGGGACTTGCTGCTGATGCTGGGGCGGGAGGGCAGCAGCCTGCATGACGACGTCACCTTGCTGCACGATCCCATCCTGGGCGAGATCGATCCGCGCCTGGCGGCCGACCATCTGGGCCGCATCGTGCGCCCGGCCAGCTTCAACGTCGCCGCCGTCGCCAATGACGTGGGCGCCGATCTCGTGATCGTCGCGCCGGATGAACGGCGCGGCATGAACCAGCAGCGCCTGCTGGATTGCAAGCGCGCCGGCTTCCCCGTCCTGCAATACCTGTCGTTCGTGGAAAGGGAGATCCGGCGCATCGACCTCAAGCGCATGGAGATCGGCTGGCTGGTCTACAGCGACGGCTTCGCCTTTGGCGGGTTGGACCGCTTCCTCAAGCGCGCCTTCGACCTGCTGGTCAGTTCCGTTGTCTTGCTGGCGACGGCGCCGCTGCTGCTGGCCGGGATGGTCGCCATCAGGGCCGAGGGCGCAGGCTCGGTCTTCTACAGGCAGGAAAGGGTGACACGCGATGGCGCCGTGTTCTGGATCCTCAAGCTGAGGACCATGCGCGCGGACGCCGAGGCCACGGGCGCCGTCTGGGCGTCCGAGAAGGACAACCGCATCACCAAGGTCGGCAACTTCCTGCGACGGGCGCGGATCGACGAACTGCCGCAACTGGTGAACATACTGCGCGGCGATATGTCGTTCGTCGGCCCGCGGCCCGAGCGGCCGATGTTCGTCGCGGAACTGGCCGACAAGATCCCGCTGTACAACGAGCGGCACATGGTGAAGGCCGGCCTGACCGGGTGGGCGCAGATCAACTACCCCTATGGCGCGTCGATCGACGATGCCCGGTCAAAGCTCAGCTACGACCTGTACTACGTGAAGAACTTCTCCATCCTGTTCGACTTCGTCATCCTGCTGCAAACCCTGCGCGTCGTGCTGTGGCCCAGCGGCGTGCGATGACGGCGGCAGCGGCCGGCGCGTGGTCAGGCCTTCTCGAAGTCGATGCGCTCGACCACCGGCAGGCCTTGCAGGAAACGCCGGAGGCAGTCCAGGCCGAGTTCCACCGCCCCCAAACGCACCCATTCGCGCCCGCCCAGGATGCGGGAGCGGCGGAACTCCGTTCGGTCCGCCGTCGCGATGCCGATCCAGATCGTGCCGCCCAGGTCGAGGCGGTCAGCGCCCTCGTCCAGTTCGATCAGCACGGCCAGCGCATGCGACGCGCCGGTCTGTTCCCGCGCGGAGCGGGTGACAGCCTCGGTGGTTGCCTGGTCGAGTTGCACGGGGATGGGGACGCCGAACAGCGCGCCAAGCCGCCGGACGACCGTGCCGTGGCGGAACACCGTCTCGGCCCCCGGCAGATGCGCGACGCGGGCGGCGATCTGGCCGGCGGTGAAGGTTTCCACCACGGTCAGGGTGGCGCCGAGCCTTGCGAGGGCGGACAAGGTGACGCCCTCAAGCGTTTGGTCGTCCTCGGCGATGATGAAGTTGCCGAGGCGCTTCCTGACCTCGGCGGTGACCGGAGCAAGCTTGCGGCGAACGTCGTCCATGTCGGCGGCGCGCACCGTCAGCTTGGTTTCCAGTTGCGGGTAATGGGCGCGGAAGCCCAGCTTCACGCCGCCCTCGGGGTCCAGCGCCTCCACCCCGGCCAGCAACTGATCGACATGCGACTCGCCCAGGCCATAGGAATGGAACCGCTTCAGGTGGATCGAGGCCGGCGCGCCGGAGCGGGCAAGGATGCGAGGGATCACCTGCTCTTCCAGCATGCGGCGCAACTCCCTCGGGACGCCTGGGGTGAAAAAGAAACGGGCGCGGCCGATGTCCAGGGCAAAGCCGCAAGCGGTGCCGACCGGGTTGTCGATCATTTCGGCCGTGGCCGGCAGCATAGCCTGCTTGACGTTGTTCGGCGGCATGCCGCGCGCTCGGCGGGAGAAGAAGTCCTGCATGCGGGCAAGCCATTCCTCGTGCAGGACAAGCTCGACCCCGGCGGCCTCCGCGGCGATTTCCTGCGACAGGTCGTCCACGGTTGGCCCGAGGCCGCCGTTGACGATCACCGCGTCGGCGCGGGCGCCGGCAAGCCGGAAAGCGGCGAGCAAGGAGTCGCGGTCATCCCCGACCGTGGTGCCCCAATGCACCGACAGGCCGACATCTTCCAGCTTCTGCGCCATGTAGGAAAAGTTGGTGTTGGTGATCTTGCCGGTCAGCACCTCGTCGCCGGTGCAGATGATCTCGATGCGCATGCTTTCCCCTTCTCCGCCCTTGCGGGCGCCATGGCCCTGCCTGTTCTTCCACCTTTGCGTGTGCGTTTGCCGGTGTCCAGGACAAGCCGGGCCATGACCGGGCGACAGGCTTGCCGCCACGCGCGCCGTCATCCCATGAAGGACAGCAAAGCGCTTCATTTGCCAGCGGCTTCGCGGCTATGCTTCGCGCAGCCTCGTAAGATGGAATCGGACCATGGCCGCGCGATCGACGACGCTGGAAACCCGACGCTTCGCCTCTCCCGCCGTCAAGGCCCTGATGAGCCAGCGCAGCGCCGAGTTCCTCGGCCTGCTGCTCGGGTTGCTCGGCCTGGCCATCCTGGTGGCGCTGGCGAGTTACGACCCGCGTGACCCCTCGCTGAACACCGCGACGGCGCGGCATGCGGGCAACCTGGCGGGACCGGGTGGCGCGGTGCTGGCGGATGCCCTGCTGCAAGGCTTTGGCATCGTCGCCGTGTTGCCGGGAGTGGCGATGCTGGCGTGGTGCTGGCGGATCGCTTCCCGCCGCGGGTTGGGCAGCTTTGCCGTCCGCCTGGCCGCGTTGCTGGCGGCGATGCCGCTGCTGGCGGCCGTGCTTGGGGCGGCGGCGCTGCCGCGCGGGACGCCCTGGCCGGTGATGGCGGGGCTGGGGGGGTCGATCGGGCAAATCCTGGGGAATGCCGGGCTTGCCGCCGGATGGTCCTTGTTCGGTGTCTTCGGCGCGGGATCGGTCTGGCTGTTGAGCGCGGCCTTGGCGTCGATCCTCACGCTGCTGTGCCTTGGGCTGACGCGATCGGAATGGAGCAGCGCCGGACGGGTCGCCAGCGCCGCCGCGCGGTATTCGGTGTCCGGCGGGCGCGGCGCGGTCGGGGCGGTGTCGCGCGGCGCGGGCGGCGTGGGGCAGGTGTCCGGCTGGCTGATCAACCTGGGCAGCCAGGGGCCTGGGCTGGCGCCCGAAGGGCCGCCGGCTGTTCCGGCATCGGTTCGGCCGCCGCCTGTCGTGCGACCCGCGCCGGCCAACTTGCGGCCTGGTCCCTTGGTTGATCCCGCCGCCATGCCCTTGGCGCCATCGCCCTTGCCAGACCCGCGCCTGCCAGACTCGCGCCTGCCAGACTCTCGCCTGCCAGACATGCCCCCGCCGCCTGCCTCCGCGCCCCCGCCGGTGAGGGGGCTGACGCGGCCCGTGCCGCCGCCGGTGCGCGCCATGCTGCAGCCGAACCTGCCGCTGACGGAAGCCGGCTGGGTGTTCCCGCCCCTGGACCTGCTGAAGGCGCCGCCGCCGCGCGCCGCGACGGGTCCCAGCGAGGAAGCCTTGCAAGCCAATGCCCGCCTGCTGGAGACCGTGCTGTCCGATTACGGCGTGCAGGGCGAAATCGTCGAGATCCGGCCCGGCCCCGTGGTGACATTGTACGAATTGGTGCCCGCGCCGGGGATACGCAGCGCCCGGGTGATCGGGCTGGCGGACGACGTGGCGCGCAGCCTGTCGGTGACCGCCGTGCGCATCGCCACCGTGCCCGGGCGCAACGTGATCGGCATCGAGGTGCCCAACAGCAAGCGCGAGACGGTGTACCTCAGCGAGATCCTGTCGAGCGACGAGGTGCAGAAGGCGTCGGGCCGGTTGTCGCTGGCGCTGGGCAAGGACATCGGCGGCAAGTCGGTGGTCGCCGACCTGGCGCGGATGCCGCACCTGATGATCGCCGGCACCACCGGGTCCGGCAAGTCGGTCGGGGTCAACGCCATGATCCTGTCTTTGCTGTACCGGCTGTCGCCCGACCAGTGCCGGCTGATCCTGATCGACCCGAAGATGCTGGAGCTTTCGACGTACGAGGGCATCCCGCACCTGATGGCGCCGGTGGTGACCGAACCGGGCAAGGCGGTGACCGCGCTGAAATGGACGGTGCGGGAGATGGAGCGGCGTTACCGCGCGATGTCCCAGTTGGGTGTGCGCAACATTGGCGGCTACAACGAGCGCGTGGTGGACGCGCGGGCGAAGGGCGAGGTCGTCACGCGCAAGGTGCAGACCGGCTTTGATCCCGACACCGGCCGCCCGACCTTCGAGGAACAGCCGCTGGCGCTGGAGCCGCTGCCCTTCATCGTCGTGGTGGTGGACGAGATGGCGGACCTGATGATGGTCGCGGGCAAGGAGATCGAGGCGGCGGTGCAGCGCCTGGCGCAGATGGCGCGGGCGGCGGGCATCCATGTGATCATGGCGACGCAGCGGCCCTCGGTGGACGTGATCACCGGGACGATCAAGGCCAACTTCCCGAC
>CAXTXZ010000132.1:0-6203 GCA_964248015.1 uncultured Rhodopila sp.
TGGTCAACGACGTGCCGCCGCGCGACCGCGACATCGCCATGGTGTTCCAGAACTACGCGCTTTATCCCCACATGAGCGTGTTCGACAACATGGCGTTCGGGCTGAAGCTGCGGAAGTTCCCCAGGGATGAGATCAAGCGGCGCGTCGATGACGCCGCGCGCATCCTGGACATCGTGCCGCTGCTGGAACGCAAGCCTCGGGCGCTGTCGGGCGGGCAGCGGCAGCGCGTGGCGATGGGCCGGGCGATCGTGCGCAACCCGAAGGTCTTCCTGTTCGACGAGCCGCTGTCGAACCTCGATGCCAAGCTGCGGGTTCAGATGCGGACCGAGATCAAGAAAGTCCACCAGACCGTGCGCACCACGACGGTCTACGTGACGCACGACCAGATCGAGGCGATGACGCTGGCGGACCGCGTTGTCGTGATGAACGGCGGCGTCATTGAGCAGGTTGGCGCGCCGCAGGAACTGTATCACCACCCGGCCACGCGGTTCGTCGCCGGCTTCATCGGTTCCCCGGCGATGAACTTCCTGCCCTGCCGCGTGCAGGATGGCGTCAATGGCGGGCTTGGCATCCGGGTGACGGACACGATCACGGTGCCGGTCCCGCCGTCTCGGGTCGATCGCTACGGCCAGTTCAAGGGGCGCGAGATGGTGCTTGGCCTGCGGCCGGAGCATCTGTTCGAGCACCATGACCAGGGCAAGCCTGGCTGGACACGGGTTGACCTTCCGGTGGACGTCGTTGAGCCGATGGGCATGGAAACCCTGGTGCATTTCTTTGTTGACGGGTCGCCGGTTTCCGCCCGTGTCGATCCCTCCACCCATGCCGCGCCTGGGGAAATGCTGCCGTTGACGGCGGACATGAACCAGATGCACCTGATGGAGCCGGCGACGGGCAAGGTGGTTTAAGGAAGGCCAGGGCGCTGCCCTGGACCCGCCAAAGGCCGACGGCCCTTGGAACCATCTAATGGGATCAAAGGGGGCGACGCCCCTTTTGCGGGGTCGAGGGGCGGAGCCCTCGTGCCCGTCTCGATCGTCACCGGCTTCCTGGGCAGCGGCAAGACCACCCTGATCGGCAACATCCTGCGCGATCCGGCGTTCGCCCGCACCGCCGTCATCGTCAACGAATTCGGCGAGATCGGCCTGGACCACGACCTGATCGCGACCAGTGACGACCAGGTGCTGACGTTGGCCACCGGGTGCCTGTGCTGCGCGGTGCAAACTGATCTGGCGCGCACCCTGATGGACCTGTACAGCCGCCGGGAAGCCGGCGCGGTTGCCTACGACCGAGTTCTGATCGAAACATCCGGCTTGTCCGACCCAGCGCCGATCCTGCAAAGCCTGATGGCCGACGCGGCTGTCGGCGCCACGCATCAGCTTCCCGCCGTCATCACGCTTGTCGACACCATCCATGCTGAGGCAACCCTTCAGGATCACCCCGAGGCTCGGCATCAGGTCGCCCTTGCCGACCGGTTGCTGATCAGCAAGACCGACGTGCAGCCCTTGTCCGACCACCTGACGACGCGGCTGGAGACCCTGAACCCCAGCGCGCCCCGCCTGACGACAGCGCAGGCGGGCGCGGCGGGCCTGTTCGGTGATCCTGGCCTGGAGGCGCTGACGGAGCGCCTGATCCGCACGCCGCGCGGCGCCCGTCATGCGGATATCGACACCTTCACCTTGCTTCGGGACCAGGCGCTGCCGGCCCTGGCGCTGACCTTGCTGCTGCAAGCGGCGGCGGAGCATTGCGGGCCACGCCTGCTGCGACTGAAAGGGCTTGTCGCGATAGAGGAAATGCCGGGCCAACCCGCGCTGATCCATGGCGTGCGGCATGTCGTCAGCGCTCCTCGTTTCCTTGATCGCTGGCCCACGGCGGATGAAACGACGCGCATCGTCTTCATCACCAAGGCCATGCCGCGCTACTTCATTCCGCGGCTGCTGGACGCGATCGAGGATGAGGTGCGGGACACCATGGCGCACGAGGCCGCTGTCCGGGCACCGTAGGGCGCCTTGCCTTGATGAATGAAGATGCAGCCATGCGTTCCACGCAAGGCGCGGCACTACCGGGCAGCAGCAAAATCGTCCACAGTCAGCCGTCCCTGCGAAAAGACTCCCTCATGATCCGAGCCTCCCTTGCGAAAGCCTGCTCCGGGCGGGTGCATTACGCCTGGATCACGTTGGCGGTCGTGTTCTGCTCCATGCTGGCTGGCGTTGCCGTGCGGGCATCCCCCGGCGTCATGATCGTGCCGTTGCAGCGCGCGTTTGGCTGGGATGTATCGGTCATCTCGGGCGCGGTTTCGTTGAACATCATCCTGATGGGCGTCATGGGGCCGTTCATCACCGGGCTGATGCAGGTCATCGGCATCAAGCGCACCATGCTCGGGTGCCTTGTGATCCTGATGACAGGCACCGGCCTGTCGTTCTTCATGACCCAGCCGTGGCAGTTGTTCCTGACGTGGGGCCTGATGGTGGGCATTGGCTCGGGCGCCGGGGCTGTCGGCATCGCGGGCGCCGTGGCGAACCGCTGGTTCATCCAGCGCACCGGCCTGGCGACGGGACTGCTGGTTTCGGCCAACGCGGCCGGGCAGTTGATCTTCCTGCCGCTGCTGGCTCTGGTGGTGCAAAGGCATGGCTGGCAAGGGGTGTCCATCAGCGTCACCGCGGCAATCGCCGTCGCCATTCCGCTGATCATGATCCTGCTGCCTGAGTCTCCCGCGGCGGTTGGGCTGCCGGCCTATGGCGGGACAGACATCGTGCCGGTAGAGCGAGCCCAGGGCGACAATCCTTTCTCGGTGGCGTTCACCGCGTTGGGCCGAGCATCCAGGTCGATGGATTTTTGGCTGCTTTGCTTGACGTTTGGGATCTGTGGCTTTTCCACCAATGGCCTGATCAACACTCACCTGATCGCCTACTGCGCCGATCACGGCATCTCGGAGATGCATGGCGCATCGATTCTGGCGGTGATCGGGGTGTTCAGCCTGATCGGATCAACCGCGTCAGGCTATATGTGCGATCGCTACAGCCCGCGTATCCTGCTGTTCTGGTACTATGGGCTGCGCGGCCTGTCGCTGGTGCTGATCCCGTTCAGCAGCTTCGACCCTGTCAGCTTGACGGTGTTTTCAGTGTTTTACGGCCTGGACTGGGTCGCCACCGGCCCGGCCACCTTCGCCTTGACCAACGAGGTTTTTGGCCGCCGCGACGCGCCGGTGATCGTGTCCTGGATCTTCGCCGCGCATCAGGTCGGCGGTTCCCTGGCCGCGATCGGCGCCGGCGCGGTGCGCAGCTTGTCCGGCAGCTACCTGATCGCCTTCATCGCCAGCGGCCTGGCCTGCCTGATGGCCTCCATGCTCGTGCTGCGCGTGTCGCCGCGGGGGACGATGCTGCCTGTGGCGGAGTGAGGCGGGGAAGCCATTTTGGCTGGAGCTGCCTCATGGAAGGCTGTCAGCCCGCAGAAAAACAACCCAGGGTTGCATTTTTAGCGCTTTAATGGTTCTGCGTTCGTAACCGTATACCGGATCATGACTGACTTTTGCATGTCGAGCGATTCCGCATGACCGGCGGCATCATTCGGGTTGGCGTATCCGGCTGGACACATGCCTGCTGGCGCGGCGGGTTCTATCCCAAGGGGCTCAGGCGAGAGCGGGAGTTGCCGTTCGCCGCCAGCCATGTCCGCACCATCGAGATCAACAGCACCTTTTACAGCCTGCATCGCCCTGAAACGTTCGCCGGATGGGCACAGCAGGTCGCTGCCGATTTCGTTTTCGCTGTCAAGGCGCCGCGTGGCATCACCCATGTCCGGCGGCTGCGGGATGTCGAGACGTCGCTGGCCAACTTCATCGCCTCTGGCCTGCTGCGGCTAGGCGTCCACCTTGGGCCGATTCTTTGGCAGTTCCCGTCGAACTTTCGTTTCGAGCGGGCGCGACTGGAAGCCTTCCTGCGCCTCCTGCCGCATGACACGGCCGCCGCCGCCATGTTGGGCCGCAAGCACGACGCGACACTGCCGACGCCGGCCTGGCTGAAAGCCGAGTCGGCGCGTCCGTTGCGCCATGCCTTCGAAGTCCGGCACGAAAGCTTTCGCTGCGTCGAATTCATCGAGCTTTTACGCGCTCATGACGTGGCGCTGGTGTGCTCGGATGCGGCCAGGTGGCCAAGCCTGATGGACGTCACGTCGGACTTTGCCTACTGCCGGCTGCATGGAACGGCCGGAAGCGCCGAACCAGGCTATGACAACGAGGCTTTGAACCGGTGGGCGCGGCGGCTCAAGGCTTGGTCAGGCGGCGGCGAGCCGGAGGATGCGGAACGCATCGGCGGGAAAGCCCGCCGCCGCAAGCGGGACGTGTTCGTTGTCTTTGACAGCGCCACGAAACTGCGCGCGCCGGTCAACGCGATGGAGCTGATCCGCCGCCTGCGATCTTGATCCGGGCGGCCGGACGCGAAAAGCCGGCGCCCCAGGCATGACAGCAGTTGAGGGGGGCGAAAAACCGCTGATGGAATCGCATGGTTCCAGCGGTCCGATTCTATCCAGTGGGCGAACCCTCAGGTAACGTGTCCTTCAACACAAGGACAGGATTCGCAATGCCGTTGGAAGCAACCGCCCGCCCCGCCGCCACCATCCTGCTGTTGCGCGACAGCCCGGATGGCCTGGAGGTCTTCATGGTCGTGCGGCATCACGCCATCGACTTCGCCGCCGGCGCCTTGGTTTTCCCAGGCGGCCGGGTGGAGGAACCGGATTACCAGATCGCGGCGGAACTGGAGAACCCGTTTGGCTTCGACACCTCGACGCTCGCCTTCCGGATCGCGGCCATACGGGAGACGTTCGAGGAATGCGGCGTCCTGCTTGCCCGCCCGCGCGGGTCCGACAAGCTGATCGACGCGGCCACCCTGAAACGCCTGGAGGATCAGCATCGGGCCGCCCTCAACGCGGGATCGATCGGTTTCGATGCGGTGCTTGCTTCCGAGGGGCTGGTGCCGGCGCCGGACCTGCTGGTCCATTTCGCGCACTGGATCACTCCGTCGAACCAGCCGAAGCGCTATGACACGCAGTTCTTCCTCGCCGTCGCGCCGGAGGAGCATCTCGCCGTCCATGATGGGCACGAGGCTGTGGAGTCGATCTGGATCACGCCGGCACAGGCTTTGGCCGACACCGAGACGGGACGCTTCAAGCTGGTCTTCGCGACGGCGAAAAACCTGGAAAAGCTGAGCCGGTCGCAGACGGCGGCGCAAGCCATGGAGCAAGCGAGGAAGGCGACAGTGGTCACCGTGCAACCGAAGGGAGTCCGGCTGGAAGGGACCAAACGGCTGCTGCGCATCCCGGTCGAGGCCGACTACGGCGGCAGCGAATTCATCGTTGATTTCGCGCCGGCCTCGTAACCAGGGCATGCCATGAAGGCCGGCCTGCTTGCCACCGTTGAAACCGAGGCGCGCGCTGAGGCGCTGGGTTCCTTGATGGCATCAGGCGGCAGGCGCAGACCGCCAAAGGGCACCGGGTTCGACTGGCTTTGGGTTCCCCAGCGCGTCCTTGCCAGACCCGGCATGCGCCAGTTCGCGGCTTCTTGACGAGGGCGCGCGGCTTGCCGACGACGCTGCCGCCGTTCGCCGGCAGCCACGGCGATGCTTTCAGCGGCCTCGGGTGGAACCGCTCCGCGACGGGGCGATGAAGCCGGTGTTCGCGATGAGTCGCGGCGCCATCCTGATGATTTAGGCATGGCCAAGCTCCGTCTCCGGATGAGACGGCCTGGCTTGGCGCGATCGGAGGTGCTGGCAAGAACAAGGTGCCTGGCACGGATGTCCGGCGCACTGTGACGCGGCGGCATGCTTGGGTTCCTCAATGCGCCGCCGGTGCTGTTGTCGCAGCGAGGCGTGACGTTCAGGAACGCCTGGGCTTGATGGATCTGAAGAAGGTCAGGCGACCATTCTAACGGGAGCCCGCGTTTCGAAAGCGTCGGCAAAGCGCTCGCCAAGCTCTTTCACGTCGGTTTCATCGATTTCATCAACGCGAAGAAACATATGGTCTGTCAAGCGCTCGTACAGTCCCACGCCGTTACGGGAGAAGAAGCGCGTGCCAGCCACTGGCGTCCATACGTCTGTCATTACTTTTCCTCCTGACCATGCGCCTTGCTGTCTTCATGCGGCAAGGCGCCTTCAGCGGGCGGACGCTTCGGCCAAATGCGGGAATTTGTCAACGCCAAATCACGAGTATTTCATCGGATA
>CAXTXZ010000132.1:6303-8646 GCA_964248015.1 uncultured Rhodopila sp.
GCGCGGACGGCCTTGGTTCGCTCCGTCCTGTTCTTGCCTCGCACGCGGAAAGCCTGCCTGGCCGGCTGCCTCGGAAACAGTCATGGGCAGAATTTGAACCCCTGTCAGGACGTCTTCAATTTCCCGGATCGTTCCGGGGCCTGGAAAGCAAGGGCTGCGCCGGCCGCTCCATGAACATGTCCGGCGGCCTGACGACATGCCGCGGGCGCGGGGTTCGCTTGAATGAAATTGGACTGACACAGTGCCGACGAGACAAAAAACCGGGAAACAGGATGCCGCACTTTCAATGGCTGGTGGCCGCGGCCATTGCCGCCGCATGGCCGGCTTTGGGCATGGCCGATGTCGTGCTGTCGTCCAATGATGGCCATACCGTCATGGATGCGCAGAAGAACCAGCTTGCGCCCGCTCCGGTTCATCCGGACACGATCACCATTATTGACGTGAAAGCCTATCCGCCTCGGATCAAGGGCAGCTTTGAAGCGCCGGGCAGCGTGGTCGGGCCGCCGGGGGCGATATGGATCAGCGCGGATGAAAGCTGGGGCATCGTCACCTCGGCGACCAAGGCCGATCCGGCGGCGAAGGCCGGCGGCATTTCGCCTGACGACCGCGTTGCCGTGTTTGACCTGACCAGCAGCCCGCCCCAAGTGACGCAAAACGTGAACGCCGGCTTGGGCGCGACCCAGGTGCGCCTTTCGCCTGATGGCACGCTGGCGCTGGTCGCCAACCGGACGGAAGGGACGGTTTCTGTCTTCACGGTCAAGGACAAGCGCCTGTCGGCCGTCGGCAAGGTCAACACGGGCAACGAAAAGTCGTTGCCGAGCGCCGTGGCTTTCGTGGACGGCAAGACCGCCCTGCTGACCCGGGGCGGCGACAACATGGTGAGCGTGCTGCATATCGACGGCACGGGCGTAACCATTGATCCCCGCCCTATCACCACGGGCGTCGCGCCTTACACGATGGATATCAATGCCGCCCACACGCTGGCGGCGGTGTCCAACATGGGGCGGGGCGATGGCGACGCGGATTCCGTCAGCCTGATCGACCTGAGGGTGAAGCCCTATCGCACCGTTGCGACATTTGGCGTTCCGAGCGGACCGGAGCCCCTGAAGTTTTCCCCGGATGGGCGGTTCCTGGCGGTTGGCGCGCAGAACGGCAGCACCAAGCCGCCCGGCCATCCGTTCCACCACGATAATGGGCTTCTGGGCCTCTATGCGGTGGAGGGGCAGAGCCTGCGCAAGCTGGCGGAAGCGCCGACGGGCGGCTGGACCGAGGCGGTTGCGTTTTCCCGCGATGGGAAGACCGTGCTGATCCAAAGCATGCAGGACCACACGATCGAGGCATTCCGCTGGAACGGCAAGACGCTGACGCGTGGCCCGAGCCTGAAAACCGGCGAGGCGGGTCCGGAGTCATTCGCAACCGCCTGGCCGTAGCGGAGAGCCGGGAGCGGCGTGCTCCCGGCTGGGATTTACTGGCCGGTTCCCGACGCTGTGCCCGTCATGTTCGATGTCCCGGCGGAGGGCGGGCCGCCAGGGGTCGTGCTTGGGCCGGTGGGATTTCCGACTGAGCTCGTTGTGTTGGGCTGGCTGTTCGTGACGCCGCCTGGGCCGATCCCGGTGGCGCCGTTGGCGCCAAAGCCGGCGGCATTGCCGAACGCGGTGTTACCGCCCGGATTCATGGCTCCAGCGTTGGCATTCGCCGAGCCGGCGCCGGTTGACGTGCCCATGGAGCCTGCCCCCGCCCCGGTGGTTCCCATGCCACCGGCTCCGGCGCCACCGCTGGCCGCGCCTCCCGCGCCACCGCCTCCCGCGCCACCGCCTCCGCCGGCGCCCTGCGCTAGGGTAGGCGATAATGATGCCCCGGCTAACGCCAGAGCGAGTGCGAGACGCTTCGTCTTGCTGAACATGTGCGGTCCTTTGCTAAGTTTGCTACTGAATTTGCCCCGACACGCTGGACACACGGGGAACACTTGAGACGCCTTGCATGTTGCATGGGCGATTGGTTATTTTTTCAGTGTATCGGCATGCTCGTGTTGGCGGCACGGGTTTCAGGCCCATCACCGGGCGGAACCAATCCCAGCAAAACAGTTTGATTATGATAATCTGTAATAATAAAAAGCGAAGATTACCCGTTTTACTTTACGACCTAATGTGCGACTGGATATTGAAACAACACTATGGATTGGCTTTTAAAATTTTACTTTAACTTGCTTTTTAACCGATTCTAACCGTGTCCGAGCCGGCTCGCAGTGCCCGAGGCCCACCTGAACCAGTGCGGTTGGTGGGTCGCATTCGCGAATGACCTGATAAAGGATGACAACTCAAATGCCAGAACAAGGGAGGCTTC
>CAXTXZ010000133.1:0-815 GCA_964248015.1 uncultured Rhodopila sp.
GAATTTCGATAGCGTCGTCCAGCCGCGTTAAGAGGAACAGCATGAACGTGACGGTTGTCCAGGGCTTCGCCGCATTCCGACTGGCCTATGAAGGGGGACGCGGCAGCTTGGTGTGGCGCAAGACCGTAGCAGACCTGGAAACCCCGGTCGCGGCTTTCCTGAAACTGGCGCATGGGCAGCCGAATTCTTTTCTGCTGGAAAGCGTGGAAGGGGGCGCGGCGCGCGGCCGATATTCCGTGATCGGGATGCAGCCTGACCTGATCTGGCGCTGCCAGAACGGCGTCGCCGCGGTCAACCGCCACGCACTGTCCGCGCCGCATGCCTTTGTGACGGAAGCGCGGGCGCCCTTGGACAGCCTGCGGGCGCTGATCACGGAGGCTCAGTTGGACGTGCCGACCCATCTGCCGCCCATGGCCGGCGGCCTCGTCGGCTACCTCGGCTACGACATGGTGCGGCAGATCGAGCAGTTGCCGGAAAAGAACCGCGACGTGATCGGCGTGCCCGAAGGCATCATGGTGCGCCCGACCCTGTTCGCGATCTTTGACAACGTGAACGACGAGCTGTCGCTGGTGACACCGGTCTACCCGGCGGGGGACGTGGCGGCCGAGACGGCGTGGCAGCGCGCCACCGACAGGCTGGACCGGGCCGAGGCGGCGTTGGAGCGGCCGTTGCCGCATCAGCCGCCGCCGGTGATGCTGCCCGATCCTCCCGCGCCGGCCTCCAATTTCGCCAAGGACGCCTTCCTCGCCGGCGTCGCCCGGTGCAAGGAGTACATCGCCGCGGGCGACGCCTTCCAGATCGTGCTGTCACAAAGG
>CAXTXZ010000133.1:825-8623 GCA_964248015.1 uncultured Rhodopila sp.
AGGTTTTCCGTGCCGTTCGCCTTGCCGCCCCTCGCGCTGTACCGGGCGCTGCGGCGGATCAATCCCGCCCCCTTCCTGTTTTATCTCGATTTTGGCGGCTTCTGCATCGTGGGTTCCTCGCCCGAGGTGCTGGTGCGGCTGCGCGATGGCATCGTCACGGTGCGCCCGCTGGCGGGAACAAGGCGGCGCGGCGCGACGCATGAGGAGGACCAGGCGCTGGAGGTCGAGTTGCTGGCCGACCCAAAGGAACGGGCGGAACACCTGATGCTGCTTGACCTTGGCCGCAATGACGTGGGGCGCGTGTCGGCGATCGGCAGCGTCAAGGTGACCGAGAGCTTCATTGTTGAGCGGTTCAGCCACGTCATGCATATCTCGTCCAACGTCGAGGGACGGCTGCGCGACGGGCTGGACGCGCTGGACGCCCTCGCGGGCGGCTTTCCGGCCGGGACGCTGTCCGGCGCGCCAAAGGTCAGGGCGATGCAGATCATCGAGGAACTGGAGCCGGACCGGCGCAACATCTATGCCGGCTGCATCGGCTATTTCGCCGCGAATGGAACAATGGACACCTGCATCGGGCTGCGCACGGCCTTGGTCAAGGATGGCGTCATGCATGTCCAGGCCGGCGCGGGGATCGTCGCCGATTCGGTGGCGGAAGCGGAATACGAGGAAACCCGGCAAAAGGCCCGCGCCCTGGTGCGGGCGGCGGAGGAAGCCGTGCGGTTCGCAGCCGGCAAGGGCGGCGGCAACTCAGGCGGCGCTGACTGAGGCTTCTCCCCGCCCTATGGCGGATCGCCAGGAAACCGAAACGGTTTCGAGGCGTGAATCTGCTTGGAAAGCAATGAACCATGGCGCATCGCAGCCCCAACTGGCATGCGATGCGCCATAGTCAGCGCCGGCGGAACACAAGGCTCAGGTTGTTCGCGGGCATGGCAATTCGTTCAGGCGCATCGATCCCATGCCGGCCAGCCAGCACGGTGATGTCATCCAGGTCGCGGACGCCCCAGGCTGGATTGCGCGCCCGCAGGTCGGCGTCAAACGCCGCGTTGCTGGCAGCGGCGTGCACGCCGCCCTCGCGGAACGGGCCATAAAGGCAGAGCAAGCCGCCCGAGGGCAGAACACGGCCCGCGCCCGCGATCAGCCCCACCGTGGCCGCCCAGGGCGCGATATGGACCATGTTGATCGCGACAACGGCATCCGCCCGCGCCACCGGCCAGGTCGCCGCCGAGGCATCAAGCCGAAAGGGCGGCAGCAGGTTCGGCAGCCCGGCCGTGTCGCGCCAGGCCGCCATGCTCTCCAATGCCTCCGGGTCCTGGTCGGTCGGCTGCCATGTCAGCGCTGGCAAGGCGCTGCTGAACCACGCGGCATGCTCGCCCGTGCCGCTGGCGATCTCCAGCACCAGCGCCGGATGCGGCAAGCAAGCGCGCAGCACCCCCAGGATCGGCTCGCGATTGCGCGCCACGGCGGGCGCTGTTCTGGCAGCCTGCTTCATTCGGATGGCATCCTGGTTTTGGCGCGTGCGGCGGAACGCACAGGCTCTTGGCAAGGCCGAGAGGATAAAGGGCATCGGCAAGTCTGGCCCAAGGCAGTTGCCGCACGTCTTTGCCGCCCGCCGGCAAGGCCGGTTGGCGCCGGACCAGGCATTGCGCCGCCTCCCCTCCTCCCGGTAGTATCATGCCCACAAAGAACAACAAGCGCCGCTTTGCCCGTGCGCCCAGAGGAGATTACGTCCTGCCCATCCCCGCCCAACGGCGCCGTAGATGTCCCAGCTTGAACTCGCCGGCCTGACCAAGCGCTTCGGCGCGCAAGCCGCCGTCGATGCCCTGGACCTGACCGTGGAAAGCGGCACGCTCGTTTCCCTGCTCGGCCCGTCCGGCTGCGGCAAGACCACGACCTTGCGCCTTCTGTCCGGCTTCGCCGTGCCGGACGGCGGCACGATCCATGTCGCGGGAAAGCAAGTCTCCTCCGCCGCCGGCGCCGTGCCGCCGGAGCGGCGGGAGATGTCGATGATCTTCCAAAGCTACGCGCTCTGGCCGCACCTGACCGTGGCTGACAACGTCGCCTATGGCCTCAAGCTGCGCCGCCTGTCGCGGGCGGACATCGACCGGCGAGTCCGCGCCATCCTCGAAACCATGCAGTTGCTGCCCTATGAGGCCCGCTATCCGGCCGAATTGTCTGGCGGCCAGCAGCAACGCGTCGGGCTGGCCCGCGCCCTGGTGGTGGAGCCGAAAATCCTGCTGCTGGACGAGCCCCTGTCCAACCTCGACGCCAACCTGCGCGAGGACATGCGCCACGAAATCCGCCGCCTGCACGACCGCTTCCACTACACGACGGTCTACGTCACCCACGACCAGTCGGAGGCGATGACCACCTCCGACCTGATCGCGGTGATGCGCAGCGGCAAGATCGAGCAGATCGGCTCGCCCGAGGACATCTACGAACGGCCAAGGACGGAATTCGTCGCCCGCTTCATCGGCAGCACGAACATCCTGCGCGGCCGTCGCGTCGGCCCCCGCGACGCCGAGTGCGACGGGCTGCGCCTGCGCTGCGAAACGGGCGACTTCCCGGAAGGCGACGCAGCCATCGTGTCCATCCGGCCGCAGCGCATCGCGCTTGGGGCGCCAGCGCCCGACCGCGCCGAGGGCATGGTTGAACGCGCGGTCTATCTTGGCGCGCAACGGCACTACGTTGTCCGTTTGGATTCCGGCACGAAGCTTCAGGTTCTCACGTCGGCGGATACGCGCGCGGCGGTAGGGGAACGGGTCGGCCTGACCCTGCCGGCGACGCATTGCCGCGCGCTTCTACGCTGACCCATGCACCAGGAGATCGCCATGTCCATAGGTCGCCGCGCCTTGCTTTCCGCCACGGCGGGTTTCGTCATCGCCCGGTCAGCCCGGGCCGCACGGCCGGAGGCGGCGGCGCTGACGCCGGAGTTGGTCAATGCCGCCAAGAAAGAAGGCAAGGTCTCGTGGTACACCGCCGACGACCTTGTTCTCGCCACCCAGGTGGCGAAAAGCTTCGAGGCGAAATACGGCATCAGCGTGCAACTCGAACGCTCGGGGGCGGAGCGCATCTATCAGCGCATTGGCCAGGAGTACAGTTCGGGCATCAGCGCGGTGGACGTCGCCACGACGTCCGACGTCGGCCACACGGTGTCCTGGCGCGCATCGGGCTGGCTCACGCCCTTCGTGCCGTCCGAGGCCGCCCATTGGCCCGAGGCGGGGATCGCGCCGGATGGGACTTATCTCGTGGACAAGTTCACGCTGGTTGTCCCCGGCTACAACACCCGTCTTGTCAAGGCGGATGACGCTCCCAAAACCTGGGCCGACCTGCTGGACCCGAAATGGAAGGGCAAGATGGTGAAGGGCCATCCGGGCTACTCCGGCGCCATCACCAACGCGACCCTTGCCCTGAGCCGCCTGTTGGGCTGGGACTTCTTCGAGAAACTGGCGAAGCAGAACGTCATGCAGGTTCAGTCCGCCACCGATCCGCCCATGCGCCTGGCGCAAGGGGAACGGGCGGTGATGGCCGACGGGGCCGAGGTCACCGCGAACCGCCTGATCTCCCAGGGAGCGCCGCTGGCGCTGGGGTACCCGTCGGAAGGCGTGCCAATGGTCCCCAACGGCACGGTCCTGATGCAAAGGTCGCCACGGCCCAACGCGGCGCAACTGTTCATCCACTACCTCGCGTCCAGCGAGTGCCAGAAGATCAACATGGAGGGGGGATCGCGCAGTTTCGACCCCACGCTGACCGAGCCCGCCGGATGGACGCCGCTCGCCAAGATCAAGCTTTTGCACAATGACCCGGCCGACCTCGCGCGGGAGGCGGAAGAGATCAAGAAGCATTATTCCAAAGTGTTCGGCGTGTGATGATGGAGGCCGCATCGCATGGGTCTTGGCCACAGCCGCCCGGCTTGCCGGCATGAGAGTCGGCCAATCCATCCGGCGGCTGGTGCTGCGCCTGTCACTCGGCAACGCCATGCACGCCAGGATCGGCCATTTCGACGTGTCGCTGCTGTTCCTGGGCCTCGCCGGGCTGTTCCTCGCCTTCCTGGTGCTGCTGCCGCTGGGCTGGCTGGCCGCGTTCAGCGTGACCGATGAAAGCGGCGCCCTGAGCTGGGAGAACTTCGCCGAGCTTGCCGATACCTCCTTGTTCCTGGACCCGTTCGTCACGACGCTTGGCATCGCCACGGGCGTCGCCACGCTGGCCTGCGCGGTGGCGGTGCCGCTGGCCTGGCTTGTGGCCCGCACCGACGTGCCGTTCCGGCGCGCCCTGCGCGGCCTGGTCATGACATCGTTCATCACCCCGCCGTTCATCGGCGCCGTCGCCTGGGTGTTGCTGGCGGCGCCGAACAGCGGCTTGCTCAACCAGTACTACCGGTGGATCACCGGCGCCGGGCCGTTCGACCATCTGTTCAACATCTTCTCCGCCGAGGGCATCATCTTCGTGATGGCCTCCTACGCGTTTCCCTACGTGTTCGTGCTGGTGGCCAACACGCTGGACCGCATGCCGCATGACCTGGAGGAAGCCAGCGCCATCCTGGGCGGAGGCCGTTGGCACACGTTCCGCCGCGTCACCGCGCCGATGGCGCTGCCAGCGCTGCTGGCGGGCTTCCTGATCGCGTTCCTGCAAGCGATGACCCAGTTCGGCACGCCCGCGATCCTGGCCCTGCCCGCGGGTTTCCATGTGCTGACCACCAAGATCTGGAGCTTGTTCCAGTACCCGCCAAAGACCCATCTGGCCGCCGCCTGCGCCATGCCCCTGTTGCTGGTCACGATCTTCTTGCTGCGCGGCGAGAAGTACCTTCTGGGCCGCCGGGGCTACGCCATGATCGGCGGCAAGTCCGGGGCGCCACGGCTGACCCCGCTCGGTCCATGGCGGTGGCCCGCCCTGCTCGCTGCGTTGTCGGTGTTGTTCGTGACCGTGCTGCTGCCCAACCTGGTGCTGATCCGCGCCAGCATGCTGCGCACCGTCTCCGATCCCTGGACGCTGGCCACGATCACCTGGGAAAACGTGCCGCTGGTGTTCAGCCTGAGCCATGCCATGGACACGCTGGGGAACACTCTGATCGTCGGGCTGGCCTCCGCCACGCTTGGCGCGGCGTTTTCGGTGCTGATCGCCTATCTGGCCGCGCGCAAGGCCGTGCCAGGGCATCGCCTGCTTGGCTTCCTGGCAACTGCCCCGGCGGCGGTGCCGGGCATCGTGCTGGGCGTGGCGCTGTTCATCGGCTACACGCGTCCGCCGTTCCAGCTTTACGGCACGCTGTGGATCCTGCTGCTGGCGTTCCTGACCATCGAGATGCCATCAGCCTATCAGCAAATGCAATCGGCCTTCCGCGGCCTGAATCCCGAGCTTGAGGACGCCTCCCGCATCCTGGGCGCGGGCCGGGTCAAGTCACTGGTCGGCATAGTTGCTCCCTTGCTGAAGTCCTCGGTCGCCGCGACATGGTGCTTCGTGTTCATTGGCGCCATCCGGGAATTGTCGGCGACGATCCTTCTGACGACCTCCAACACCAAGCTGGTTTCGGTGCTGATCTACGATTTGAACGAGGGCGGTCAGCTTGGCGGCATCGCCGTGCTGGGACTGGTCCTGATGGCGGTGACGGCCGTGGTGGTCATCGTCGCCAACCGCCTCGCGGATGTTGGCGCAATCGATCCTGCCCGATAGGACGAGTGGCCACCGCCGGGGCGTCACCGCAAGAAGAATGGCAATCACCGAGGCGCCGGAAGGCGCGCATCGAACAAAGAACTTGTCGCGCAAGTTCAGCCCGGTACGCTACGCGGTGGGAAATGGGTTCGGCATGGCGCTGACAGCCTGATCACCTTGTTCGCCATGTAAGCCGGCCGGAAGCTGGAGGGCTGACATGACCATGCAAGCAGTTACGGCGCGCCCCACGGCCAACCCGCCGGATGCCTTGGGCCAGGAGCCGTTCGCGGCCTTCGCCGCCGGGCTGCGTCCGCAACCGCCGCTCCGCGCCGCGATCACCGCCGCCTATCGCCGGCCGGAAGCCGAGTGCCTCAAGCCGCTGCTCGACCTCGCGGCCTTGCCGGAACCGCAAGCCGCCCGCGCGGCGGAAACCGCCCGCTCTCTCGTCACCCGCCTGCGCGGCAAGGCGCGGGCCGGCGGCGTGGAGGGGCTGATCCACGAGTACGCGCTGTCCTCTCAGGAAGGCGTCGCGCTGATGTGCCTCGCCGAGGCGCTGCTGCGTGTCCCGGACAAGCCAACCCGCGACGCCCTGATCCGCGACAAGATTGCCACCGGCGATTGGCGCGCCCATGTCGGCCAAAGCCCGTCGATGTTCGTCAACGCCGCGACCTGGGGCCTTGTCGTCACTGGCCGCCTGACCGCGACAAGCAGCGAGGCCAGCCTGTCGTCCTCGCTGACCCGGCTGATCGCGCGCCGTGGCGAGCCGATCATCCGCAAGGGCGTCGATCTCGCCATGCGCATGATGGGCGAGCAGTTCGTCGCCGGCCAGGCCATCGAGGAAGCCTTGGCGAACGCGCGCAGGCTGGAGGCGCGGGGCTTCAGCTACTCCTACGACATGCTGGGCGAGGCCGCGACCACAGCCGAGGACGCCGCCCGCTACCTTGCGCAGTATGAAGCCGCGATCCATGCCATCGGCCGAGCGTCCGCCGGTCGCGGCATCTACGAAGGCCCCGGCATCTCCATCAAGCTGTCCGCGCTGCACCCTCGCTACAGCCGCACCAAGCGGGAGCGGGTCATGAGCGAGCTGCGCCCGCGCGTGACCACTTTGGCGCTGCTCGCCAAGCGCCACGACATCGGGTTGAACATCGACGCCGAGGAAGCCGACCGGCTGGAGCTTTCGCTCGACATCCTGGAGGCGCTGGCGCTTGATCCCGCGCTGTCCGGCTGGAACGGGATCGGCTTCGTCATCCAGGCCTACGGCAAGCGCTGCCCGTTCGTCATCGACTGGATCGTCGATCTGGCCCGGCGGTCCGGCCACCGCATCATGGTCCGGCTGGTCAAAGGCGCCTACTGGGACTCCGAGATCAAGCGCGCCCAGGTGGATGGCATGGCGGACTACCCCGTGTTCACCCGCAAGGCCCACACGGACGTCTCCTATCTCGCCTGCGCGCGAAAGCTGCTTGCCGCGCCGGATGCGGTCTTCCCGCAATTCGCGACGCACAACGCCCAGACGCTGGCCGCCATCACCGAAGCAGCCGGCCCCGGCTTCCAGCGTGGCCAGTACGAGTTCCAATGCCTGCACGGCATGGGCGAACCCTTGTACGAGGAGGTCGTCGGGCCGGACAAGCTGGGCCGCCCCTGCCGCATCTACGCGCCGGTCGGCACTCACGAAACGCTGCTGGCCTATCTGGTGCGCCGCCTGCTCGAAAACGGCGCGAACTCCTCCTTCGTCAACCGCATCGCCGACGAGACGGTGCCGATCGAGGAACTGGTGGCCGACCCGGTCCATCTCGTGCGCCGCGCCAATCCGGACCTGACGCCGCACGAGCGCATCGTCCTCCCGCGTGATCTCCATGGGCCCGGCCGCGCCAACGCCGCCGGCTTCGACCTGTCCGACGAGGACAACCTCGCAGCACTCGGCGCCGCCGCGACCGAAAGCGCCCGGATTCAATGGACCGCGGCGGCGACCAGCAATCAGGGCGAGCCGCGCCCCGTGCGCAACCCCGCCGATGGACGCGACGTGGTCGGCCATGTGTGGGAGGCAACCTCCAACGCGGGCGAACGGGCGCTCGCGACGGCAGCCGGCGCCGCGCCAGGCTGGGCCGCGACCCCCGCCGCCCGGCTTGCGGCGGCCGTGGAAGAGGTTGCCACGACC
>CAXTXZ010000134.1:0-8559 GCA_964248015.1 uncultured Rhodopila sp.
TGGCATTTCGTTGTCATCGGCACAGAGCAACGCGGCCGCTTCGGCGACCTCATGGCCGAGTCGCTCAGGCGGCGCGAACCCGATGCCTCGACCGAAGCGCTGAGGCGGGAGCGGGAGAAGGCGTTCCGTGCCCCCTGCATCGTGGTGGTTGCCGCCAAGGTCAAGCGGGACGCCAAGATACCGGAGGTCGAGCAGATCGCCTCCGCCTCGGCGGCGGCGCAGACCATCATGCTGGCCGCGCCGGCGCTGGGTTATGGCGCGGTGTGGAAGACGGGCGCACCGGCCTATGATGCCACCGTCAAGGAAGCCCTGGGACTGGCTGGGGAGGACGATGTGATCGGCTTCCTGTACATTGGCACCCGTACAAGCGGTTCCTCGCCTTTGCCGCGGCCCATGCCGCATGAGTTCGTCACCACTTGGCCTGGCTGATCATTCCCCGCCCAGCGGCTGCATGTTGCGCTCCACGGCGCGACGCAGCAGCGCGGCGGAGCGGTAAACGCCGTGCACCATCTTCGAGTAGGGCAGCACCAGGAACAGCGCCAGGATAAAGCCCAGGTGCACGGCCATGGCCAAGCCCATCGCCCCGGTGGCGCGCACGGCCAGCAGCACGAGGCCGGTCAGCGCCGACATCGCCAGCAGCATCAGCAGGGCGACATCCGCCCCCAGCCGCCGCCCCAGGTTCGGCAGGGGATCATCGACGAACTTCATGGCGAACAGCCCAGCCGTGCCGACCAGGAGCAGCACGCCGCCGACGGCGCCCAGCAGGACCGGCAGGCTGACGAACGGATACGGCGCCGGCCACCCGAGGAACACATGGTAGACGAACGCGCTCGTGGTCGAGGCGAAGCACAGCATGAAGCCGTAGAACATCGCATGGTGCAGGTAACGGCGGCGCATGGAGAACGCCTCGTGGTTGTCGTTGCAGCCGTTGCCGCCGCCGCCGAGGTTCTTCAGCGTCAGCACGTCCCATAAGGCGATGCCGAACGCCTTGGCGCTGACCTTTTCCGTCGGACCGGCGTGCCGCCAGAAATTGCGCGCCCCCATCGCCAGCGCCACGAGCGAGAAGCCGAACGTCGCCAAGGCGACAACCTGCATCGCCCACAACGGAATGATCCGGTAGAACGAGTCAGCCGGGCTGAAGAAAGCGGCGGGCGTGTTCGCCGCGATGCTCAGGACCAGCACGGCCGCGATGCCCAATGCGGCGACCAGCGACACCAGCGTGCCGTTGCGGTTGAACGCCGCCGCCAGCGGCCTCGGCCAGGCGTACTCCGCATAACTTTCCTCGCGGACCTCGGCTAGGGCGGCGGGCACGTTGATACCCCATTCGTGCGGCGGGGCGTACTGGCAGGCGTAGTAGCAGCCACGGCAGTTATGGCACAGGTTCGCGAGGTAGCTCAGGTCGCCCGTGGAGAATTCGCGGCGCAGCTCAAGGGCCGGGAAGACGGCGCAGAACCCCTCGCAGTAACGGCAGGCGTTGCACACCTCCATTTCGCGGCGGGCCGTGATGATGGCGTCAGTTTCTTGCACGACGGGCTGCCTCCTGTCCGGCGATGCGGCCGAACACCGTTCCGATCGTCATTCCGAACCCGGCCAGGTAGCCCTTGCCGAGGATGTTGCCTGACATGATTTCCCCTGACGCGAACAGGTTGCCGGCGGGCTGGCCGTTGTCCATCAGCACCTGGGCCTTCTCGTTCACCCGGACGCCGAGGTAGGTGAAGGTGATGCCGGGCCGCAGCGGGTAGCCGTAGAACGGCGGCTTGTCGATGGCTCTCGCCCAGTTGGTCTTGTTCGGCGTGAGGCCGTGCGTGGCGTTGCCGTCCAGCTTCAGGTTGTCGAACGACTGCCCCGGCTTGACCGCCTTGTTGAAGCCGTCAACCGTCTCGCGGATTTTCGCCGGGTTGAGCTTCATCCTGGCCGCGAGTTCCTCCAGGGTGTCCGCCTTGATCGCCGGGAACACCGACGGCATGAACAGCGGGAAGGCCTTGGCGTCGCAGATGGAGTAGGCGATCTGGTCGGGCTGCTGGGCGATCAGGCGGCCCCAGATGGCGTAGCGCTTGGGCCAGACGTCCTCGCCCTCGTCGTAGAAGCGGTCGCCGTCGCGGTTGACCACCACGCTGTATGGCACGCTGTCGAGGCGCGTGGTGATGCCGCCGTCGAACTTCGGCGCGCGGGCGTCCAGCGCCACGGCGTGGCACTGCGTGGGGTCGCCGATCGAGGCCACGCCCTGGCCGAGCAGGCTCTTGAGCACGCGGCCCTTGTTGTAGGGGGTGCCTCGGATGACGAAGTTGTCCACCGCGTCGCCCCAGTACTCGCGCATCCAGTCTAGGTTGGCCTGGAAGCCGCCGGAGGACGCGACCACGCAGCGCGCCTGCACGGTCTCGGGGAACCCCTTGTAGGTGATGTCAACGGTTCGCACCGCGCCGTCGTCCATGTTCAGGCTGAGCACTTCGGTGTCGTAGAGGATCTCGACGCCGAGCTTGGCCGCCGTCAGGTAGTAGGCGTTCACCAGGGCCTTGCCGCCGCCCAGGAAGAAGGCGTTGGTGCGGCCCAGGTTGAGCGTCCCCGTCAGCGAGGGCTGGAACCGCACCCCGGCGGCCCGCATCCAGTCGAACAGGCCGGAGGACGCGCGGATGGTCATGCGGGCCAGCGCCTCGTCGGTGTTGCCGCCGGTCACCCGCAGCAGGTCATCCCAGTATTCGTCTTCCTTGTAGGCGTCGGTCAGCACGGCGTTCGGCGCCTCGTGCATGGCGCGGAGGTTGCGGGTGTGCCGGCTGTTGCCGCCCCGGAACGCCTTGGGGGCGCTTTCGACCAGCAGCACCGACGCGCCCGCCTGCCGAGCGGTTATGGCGGCGCACAGGGCCGCGTTGCCGCCGCCCGCGACGAGCACGTCGTAGGTCTTTGTCCGATCCGGCATCCATGCTCCCCTTCCGCGCGCTTCCTACCTACGAACGGTTGCCGTATCGCGCAAGGCGTGCGAATGGCGGAGCGGCGTCGATCAATGGGCGACCGGGATGGGGGGACCAAGATGGCGGAGGCCACGGACGGCAGGGCATGGCACGAGATCACGCGCGACGTGCTGAAACGGCACAACGTCAGCCTGGTCACCTATGTGCCCGACAACGTGCTGCGCCCGTTGATCGATGGGGTGCATGCCGACCCGTTCTTCACCGCCTTCGCCTGCACCCGCGAGGAAGAGGCGCTGGGCATCAACGCCGGGGCCTGGATGGCGGGCCTGCGCGGCATCCTGCTGATGCAGACCTCGGGCTTCGCGACGCTGCCCAACGTCATCGCGTCGCTGTCCGTGCCGTTCCAGATCCCCTCGTTGATGATGGTGTCGGAACGCGGCACGCTGGGCGAGTTCAACATCGGCCAGTCCCTGGTGGCGCGGACGATGCGCCCGGTGCTGGACGCGCTGGCGATCGAGCACCATGCGATGACGCGGCTGGACGAGGCCGAGTTCATCCTGGACCGCGGCTTGGCGCAGGCGTTCGCCACCAAGGCGCCGGTGTGCTTCATCCTGTCGCCGCTGCTGACCGGCGGCAAGGTCTTCGCGAAGTAAGGAGGGTCCGGGACATGGCATCGTTAACGAACCACCCGGCCAGCCGGGAGCAGGCCAAGGTGATGAACCGCTATGACATCACCTGTCGCCTGATCAGGTTGCTGCACCAGGACGAGGCGGTGATAGGCGGCATCGGCTACACCAACTTCGACCTGTGGGCGGCGTCCGAGGGCGCGTCGGGCCGCAGGCAACCGAACTTCTACATGCTGGGCTCGATGGGCCTGGCGGTGCCGATCGCGCTTGGCGTGGCGATCGCCCAGCCGGCGCGCAAGGTGTTCGCGCTGGAGGGCGACGGGTCGATCCTGATGCAACTCGGCTCGCTGGCGACGGTGGCCGCGCGGGCGCGGGGGAACCTGTGCGTCATCATCATGGACAACGGCGCCTACCAGATCACCGGCGGGCAGAAGACGATGACGGAGCAGGGCGCGGATATCGTCGGCATCGCCAGGGCCTCGGGGCTGGCGCGGAGCGCATGGGCGGCGGATGAGGATGCCTTCGTGGAACTGGTCGGGCGGTCGCTGAACGAGGACGGGCCGTGGCTGATCGGATGCCGGATCGACACGCAAAAGCCGGTGGACACCACCGAGCGCGATCCCTCACGCATACGGGACAATTTCATGCGGGGGTTGGGGACGAAGGGATGATGCCTCGCGCTCGTGCCGGATCGCTTGCAAGCCGCTTGGGCGACGCCGATAGTGGGTGAAACGTTGGACGAAAGGCACCTGTCATGACCTCGCTGCGTGGCAACAACGGCCCCCGGTATCGCCATGCCACCGACGATACGGCGCCGTATGAGAGCATCACGATCGACAAGCTGACGCCCATCATCGGGGCGGAGATCGGCGGCGTCGACCTGTCCGGCCCGCTGCCGAACCACCAGATGGCGGAGATCCACCGCGCGCTGGCCGAGAACAGCGTGATTTTCTTCCGCGGCCAGCGCCTGACGCCGGAGCAGCACCTGGGCTTCGGCCGCAACTTCGGCGGGCTGCACATCCATCCGGCCGCGCCGCATGCGCCGGGGCATCCGGAACTGATGATCATCCGCGCCGACAAGGACTCGCCCCGGGCCAACGGCGAGGGCTGGCACAGCGATGTGTCCTGCGATCCCGAACCGCCCATGGGCAGCATCCTGTACATCAAGGAATGCCCGCCACGCGGCGGCGACACGCTGTTCGCCAGCATGTACGCCGCCTACGAGGCGCTGTCAGAGCGGATGAAAGCCTACCTGCAAGGCCTGGCCGCCATTCACGACGGCGAGGAGTCGTATCGCGGCACCTACAAGAACCTCGGCGTCGAGGACAAGCCCGTCTATCCACGCGCGGAGCATCCGGTCGTGCGGACGCATCCTGTCACGGGCCGCAAGGCGCTGTATGTCAACCGCGGGTTCACCAAGCGCATCGTCGGCGTGCCGCGCGACGAGAGCGCCGCGATCCTGTCGTACCTTTACGACCACGCGGAGAACCCGCTGTTCCAGTGCCGCTTCCGCTGGAGCGAAAACGCGGTGGCGTTCTGGGACAACCGCTGCGTCCAGCACCGCGCGATGTGGGATTACTGGCCGCACACGCGCTCGGGGTTCCGCGTGACGGTGGCGGGCGACAAACCGGTTTGATGAGACGGGCGGCCGGGCGCGAGGCCGCTCCGTCGGCGGCCACCGCCGTTGTTCCGGCCATGACGGCCGAGGCGGCTCGGCAGGGCTTCCTGCAATGGATGGAACAGGAACGCCATGCCGCCGCCAACACCGTGGAAGCCTATGGCCACGCGCTTGCCGGGTTCCTCGGCTTCCTGGCGCCGCACCTGGGCGGCGAACCCGATCTGGCGGCGCTGGCAGGGTTGCGCCCTGCCGACATCCGGGCCTGGCTCGCCGCGCTGTCGAATGGCGGATTGGTGGCGTCGTCGCGGGCGCAGCATCTTTCGGCGCTGCGCGGGTTCTGCCGTTACCTCGGACGGCGGCACGGCTTGGAGATCAACGCGGTGCGGCTGGTCGCGACCGCGAGGGCGCGCCCTGCCCTGCCACGCGCGCTCAGCATCGAACAGGCCCGCGACGTCGCCGGCCATGTTGACGCTGTTTCCGATGATCCTGCCCTACAGGCCCGTGACCTCGCGTTTTTCGCCCTGCTGTACGGCAGCGGCCTTCGCATCGCCGAGGCGCTTGGCCTCGATGTGCGCGACGCCCTGGCGCTGCCGGCCGGCGGCGCGATGACGGTCAACGGCAAGGGGTCCAAGAGCCGCATCGTGCCGGTGCTGCCGGCGGTGCGGGAGGCGATCGAGACTTGGCTGAGGCTGCACCCAAACCGGCAGCCGGACAGCCCGTTGTTTGTCGGCGCGCGCGGCAAGCGCCTGAACGCGGCGGTGGCGCAGAAGGTGATGCGGACCTATCGCCGGATTGCCGGGTTGCCGGAACACGCGACGCCGCACGCCTTGCGGCATTCGTTCGCGACGCATCTGCTGGCAAGCGGCGGCGACCTGCGGGCGATCCAGGACCTGCTCGGGCATGCCAGCCTGTCGACGACCCAGCGCTACACCACGGTGGATGAGGCGACGCTGCTGGCGGTGTGGCGAAAGACGCATCCCCGCGTCTAGCCCCAAGGCAAAAAAGACGGCACCCGGAGGCGCCGTCTAAGTTTGGGGGGGAAACGTCATGTGGATGCGGCCAAGCCATCACCCACCGTTGCGAGATTGGGTGGTCGGCGTGGGAGTCAAGCGCATGCTGTCGCCGCCGCCTGGTTACATTACGTTCAGGATTCATAGCCGTGATGCCGCCGGCGCGAAACCACGGCAGTCCAGGGCTGGCGACACGGCGGGATTGCGTCCTATACCCTGTCGGTTTCTTTCTACCGCCTCCAGGAGTTCCGCCGCATGGATTATGTTGAGCAGGCCGGCATCCGTGTCGCCAAACCGCTTCATGACTTTGTCGAAGGCGAAGCCCTGCCGGGAACGGGAATCGAGGCAGCCGCCTTCTGGGAAGGCTTCGCCTCGCTCCTGCGGGCGCTCGCGCCGCGCTGCAAGGCCCTGCTGGAGAAACGCGACAGCTTGCAACAACAGATCGACGCCTGGCACCTGGCGCACAAGGGCAAGCCGGCCGACATGGATGGCTACCTCGGCTTCCTGCGCGGCATTGGCTACCTGGTGGAGGAACCACGGCAGGTCGCCGTCAGCACGTCGAACGTCGATGCCGAGATCGCGACGATCGCCGGCCCGCAGCTTGTCGTGCCGGTGACCAATGCCCGGTATGCGCTGAACGCCGCCAACGCGCGGTGGGGCAGCCTGTACGACGCGCTGTATGGCACCGACGCCATTCCTGAAACCGACGGCGCGGCCCGAGGCCGGGGCTACAACAAAGCGCGCGGCGACAAGGTGGTGGCAAAGGCGCGGGAGGTGCTGGACGGCGCGGCGCCGCTCGCGGGCGGCAGCCATGCCGACGCCAAGGGGTACGGCGTGGTTGATGGCGCGCTGGCGGTGGCGCTGGCCTCGGGCGGCGGCGCCGGGCTGCGGGACCCGTCGCAGTTCGTTGGATACCGCGGCGACGCGGCGGCGCCCTCCGCCGTGCTGCTGAAGCATAACGGGCTGCATATGGAGATCGTCGTCGATCGCGCCAATCCGATCGGCAAGGACGATCCCGCCGGCGTCGCCGACCTGATGATGGAAGCGGCGGTCACCACGATACAGGATTGCGAGGATTCCATCACGGCGGTGGATGCGCCCGACAAGGTGCTGGCGTACCGCAACTGGCTGGGCCTGATGAACGGCACGTTGGCGGACACGTTCGAGAAAGGCGGGCAGACGGTGACCCGCAAGCTGAACCCTGACCGCTCTTACGCCAAGCCGTCCGGCGGGACGCTGTGGCTGGCCGGGCGCAGCCTGATGCTGATCCGCAACGTTGGCCACCACATGTACACGGATGCCGTGCTGGACGCCGATGGGGCCGAGGTTCCGGAAGGCTTCCTGGACGCGGCGGTGACGTCGCTGATCGCGATGCATGACCTGAACAGCAAGGGGCCGATCAGGAACAGCCGAGCGGGATCGGTGTATATCGTGAAGCCGAAGATGCACGGGCCGGAGGAGGTGGCGCTGACAGCCGACCTGTTCAGCCAGGTGGAAAGCATCCTGAAGCTGGCGCCGAACACGCTGAAGATGGGCATCATGGACGAGGAACGGCGGACATCGGCCAACCTGAAAGCCTGCATCGGCGCGGCGGCGCGGCGGGTGGTGTTCATCAACACCGGCTTCCTGGATCGGACGGGGGACGAGATACACACCTCGATCGAGGCGGGACCGATGATCCGCAAGAACGACATGCGGGGCACGGCCTGGATCAAGGCGTACGAGGACCAGAACGTCGATATCGGGCTGGAATGCGACCTGCGCGGCAAGGCGCAGATCGGCAAGGGGATGTGGGCCGCGCCGGACCGGATGGCCGAGATGCTGGCGCAGAAGATCGGGCACCCGATGGCGGGCGCGAACACTGCCTGGGTGCCCTCGCCCACGGCCGCGACGCTGCATGCGCTGCATTACCATCAGGTGTCCGTGGCTGATCGGCAAAGCGAGTTGATGTCGCGTCCGCGGGCCGCGCTGAAGGATCTGCTGACGATACCGGTGGCCGAGGGGCAGAACTGGTCGCCTGACGACCTGCGGCAGGAACTGGACAACAACTGCCAGGGCATCCTGGGATACGTGGTGCGCTGGATCGACCAGGGGATCGGTTGCTCGAAGGTGCCGGACATACACGACGTCGGGTTGATGGAGGACCGCGCGACCCTGCGCATCTCGTCCCAGCACATCGCCAACTGGCTGCACCATGGCGTGGTGACGACGGACGAGGTGCGGCAGTCGCTGCGGCGCATGGCGCTGGTGGTGGACCGGCAGAACGCCGGCGATCCGCTCTACAAGCCGATGGCGCCGGGGTTCGAGGGGGTTGCGTTCAAGGCGGCGTGCGACCTGATCTTCGATGGCCGGACGCAGCCGAACGGCTACACGGAGTTCATCCTGCACCGCCGCCGGCG
>CAXTXZ010000135.1:0-6748 GCA_964248015.1 uncultured Rhodopila sp.
TCCCTGATCCACTCCGGCGGCAGCTCCACCACCCCAGTCGGCTCGCCGTCCGCCACCAACTCGTAGGGGTCGTCGTCGGCCATCAGGGAGCTGTCGTAAAGCAGCCCCAGTTCCCGAATGACCGTCATCGTGTTCACCGAGAAGTCCCAGCTTGCCGTGCGTATGCCCACGGGGCGGACGCCGGCGGTGCGCTCCAGCGTGTCGGCGGCGCGGAAGGTCAGGTCCCGCTCGGCGCCAGGCGGCAGGGTGGTGTTGGCCTCGTGGATCCAGGAGTGGATGCCGATCTCGTGGCCGTCGGCGGCGACCGCGCGGACCTCATCAGGATGCAGCAGGGCCGCGACCGCCGGGTAAAAGAACGTGGCGGGCACGGACTCTCGCTCCAGCAGCTTGCGTATCCGTGGCATCGCCTGGCGGTTGCCGTACTGGCCCTGGCTGATGCGCATCGGGCTTGGGTCGTTGTCGCGCAGCGGGATGGTCTCGTGGTCGGCGTCGAAGCTGATCGCCACGGCGCAGCGCGCGCCGTTCGGCCAGGAGGCCGGCTTCAGGCTGCGGCCGGCGCGGGCGCGTCCGACCAGGGTCCGCCAGGTTTCCTCCGGCCATTGCCAAGGCGCCAGGTCGCTCATGCGGGGTTCCCTTCCGGTGATGCCGCCGCCATGCTGCGCCTTGTTGCCCCGCGAGGAAAAGACCCATGCCCGAGACAGATCCCGCCCTGCTGTCCGCCGAGGACATGCTGGCCGGCTATGCGCGCCGCCAGTTGACGCCTGTGGACGTGCTGCAAGCGGTGACCGAGCGCGTGGCTCGGCTGAACCCCCCGCTGAACGCGTTCGCGGTGATGAACCCTGGGGCGTTGCAGGCGGCGCACGAAAGCGCGGGGCGCTGGCGGGCGGGGCGGCCGATGGGCGCGCTGGACGGGGTGCCTTGCACGGTGAAGGACCTTGTCGACCTGGCCGGGTTCCCGACGCGGCGCGGCAGCCGGACCAGCGATCCTGGCCCGGTGGCGGACGACGCGCCGTTGGTGACGGGGCTGAAGGCGGCCGGCGCGGTGATCCTGGGCAAGACCACGACCACGGAATACGGCTGGAAATCGCCGGGCGACTGCCCGCTGCACGGCATTACCCGCAACCCTTGGAATCCGCAGTTTACAACGGGCGGCTCGTCCTCGGGCGCCGGCGCGGCGGGGGCGGCCGGGTTCGGGCCGCTGCACGTCGGCACGGACGCCGGCGGGTCGGTGCGCATCCCGGCGGCGTGGTGCGGGCTGGTCGGGCTGAAGCCAACGTACGGGCGTGTCCCGCAATGGCCGGCGAGCGCCTTCGCCAGCGTGTCCTGCGCCGGGCCGATGACCCGCACCGTGCGGGACGCGGCGCTGATGCTCGGCGCCATGGCGCGGTGGGACCTGCGCGATCCGTTCTGCCTGCCGGATGATTCCCGGAACTGGCTGGATGGGATCGAGGCCGGCGTCGCCGGGCTGGCCGTGGGCATCCTGGGCAACCCAGGGTTTGACGCGCCGGTTGACGCGGACGGGATCGCGGCGGTGGAGCGGGCGGCGCAGGTGCTGGCGGACGCCGGCGCGTTCGTGGAGCAGGCGGAGGTTGCTCTCCCCGACACCAGCAGCGTGTTCGGCCGTGTCTGGGGCGCCGCCTTGGCTCGTTTGGTCGCCGGCTTGCCCGAGCAATTGGCGGGGCTGCTGGATCGCGGCATCGCCGAGGTCGCGGCCTCGCTTGGCGGCATGAGCGCGGTGGAGTTCATGCAGGCCGAAGCCCTGCGCGCCGAGGCCGGGCACGCCATGGCCCTGCTGCACCAGCGGTTCGACCTGCTGCTGTGCCCGACGGTGCCGAATGGCCCGCCGCTGGCCGATGCGCCGACAGTCGATCCGGCGCGGGCGCTTTGCACGAACTGGGCGCCGTGGACGTTCACGTTCAACCTGACGCGCCAGCCCGCGATTTCCGTTCCGATGGGGCCTCGGGGGGACGGGCTGCCGAACTCGGTGCAGATCGCCGCCGCGCAGTTCCGCGACGACCTGGCGCTGCGGGCGGCTCGGGCCATCGAGGTGGCGGGGGCGTTTGGGATGGCGGAACTGGGATAGGATCAAATCCTGCTTTCTGGACAGGCGCCTTCAGGCTTCGGCGAGTGACCTGTTCCTTGTCATTCCAGGCAACTGGCTGGTGCGCCAGGGTTGCTTGGCGGCAGGCCGCATGGAAGGCTGCGCGACGCGGCGCCTGTTTGCCCGCACAAGCCGGCGCGCGCCGGCTGAAGGCGGCGAACGCCCCATTCGCTTGGAGCAACATCAGCCTGGCTTGGACAGTCTGGCTGATGAAGTCGCTGCCCAAAACAATGGCCTGGACATGGCGCGCCGCCTTCTGTCGCAGGTCTTACAGCGCCCGCGCGGCGTCCCGAAAGGCAGCGGTGGCCAGGGCGATGTCCGCCGCGTCATGCGCCAGCGACACGTAAATCTTGTTGTCGCTCTTGAACACGCCGCGCTCCCGCGCCAATGCGTTGAACCGCTTGCCGAGGGCCGTGTCGCCGCTGACGGACTCCCGGTAGTTGCGGACGGGGCCGAGCTTGAACACCGCGTCGAACATGGGCGGTTCGCCAGCCACCACCGCCTCGATCCCCGCCGCTTGCAAGGCGTCGGCAAGTCCCGCGCGGATGGCTTCGCCATTGGCGAAGATGCGCTCGTAGGCGCCGGGCCGCCGCAGCACCGCAAGCGTCGCAAGCCCGGCCACGGCCGCCACCGGGTTGCCGCTCAGGGTGCCGATCTGGGGCATGAAGCGGCTGCCATCGACGCGGCCGCTGTCCAGGTGCGCCATGATGTCGTCACGTCCGGCGATCGCCGCCAGGGGAAAGCCGCCGCCGATCACCTTGCCCAAGGTGCAGATATCGGGGACAACGCCGTAGTACTCCTGCGCGCCGCCGTAGGCGAGGCGGAAGCCTGTCACCACCTCGTCAAAGATCAGCGGGATGCCGTATTCGCGGGTGATCGCGCGCAGGCCCTGCAAGAAGCCGGGTTCCGGCGGGATCAGGCGCTGCATCGGCTCCACGATCACCCCGCCGATCTCGTCGTGGTGCGCGCGGATCAGGTCCTGCGCCGTCGCCAGGTCGTTGTAGGGGCTGACCAGCACGTCGTCGCGCACGCTGGCCGGGATGCCGGCGGAATCCGGCGCGGCCTGGGGGAAATTGCCGGGGCGGTCCGGCCACAGGCTCATCAGCCCGTAGTCGCTCATGCCGTGGTAGCCGCCCTCGAACTTCAGGATCTTGTCGCGCCGGCGGAAGGCGCGGGCGAGCCGCATCGCGTAAAGGTCGGCCTCGGTGCCGCTGCTGACAAAACGCACTTTCTCCGCACAGGCCACCGCGTCAACGATCTCGGCGGCCAGCCGGATCGCCGGCTCGTTGTTGGCGAAAAAGGTCGTGCCGCGCGGCACCTGTTCCAGCACCGCCTCCGTCACCTCCGGATGCGCGTGGCCCACCAGCATCGGGCCTGACCCGAGCAGGAAGTCCACG
Source organism: uncultured Rhodopila sp. (assembly GCA_964248015.1). GTDB lineage: Bacteria > Pseudomonadota > Alphaproteobacteria > Acetobacterales > Acetobacteraceae > Rhodopila. Next base: position 3,499 of record CAXTXZ010000135.1, read on the forward strand.
TATTCGCGCCCGCTGACATCCCAGACCCGTCCGGCGCGGCCCGCCGCGATGACGGTGTCGGCGTTCATGTTGCCGAGGTTGCCGGCCGGCAGCACCCCGCGCGCACGCTCCACCAGCGCCTGTTCAGCGCCCTCCTGCATTGTCCCCTCCTGCATTGTCATCGTGCCTATGGTCCTTTCCTTGTGCCGACGGCTTCGTGCAGCATACACAGGGCTATCCGGGCGACGCCATGCCTGGCCTCTCGCCGCAAGCCATTTTCGGCTTGGTCCACGGGGCGGCCGAGTGACGCGGTTTGCGACCAGGGCCAGCAGGGCAGGGAGCGGCGGATGCGCCATCGGGGAGGGGGTGAGCGTCCATCGCCCCCTGGGCCGACCACCTGGGCCGCGCGGCGGGTTCATCACCAAGGCCTACCTGAACGGCGCGCTGCCGAGCCGCGGCCTTGGACGCGACTTCAGCAACGTTCCAATCGCCCTGACCGGGGCGGTGATTTGCCAGGAAGTCGATCGGGTCAGGACCGAGATCCGCCGCGCCGCGTTCGCCTCGCGCTCCAGCGCGGCGGAGAGAGCGGCCTGTGCCAAGGACAGATCCTGCCGTAGCTTGGCAAGTTGCGCTTCGGCAGGCAATCGATCCGGTCCTTCCGGCGTGCAAGGCGATGCATGGGGGACTTCTCGCTCCTCGGCCTGGGCTGCCAGGGTGAGGCCGCCGAAATCCAATGGCTGCCCGAGAGGGGCCGAAGCCGAGAGAACGGCAAAGAACTCGCCTTCCTCGGCCCGAAAGGAAAGCTCGCGAAGCCCTGTCATCCCGCAGGCCGCCAACGTCCTGATGATAAGCTGGAATGACGAGGGAACGAACACCCAGCAATGCATGTCGACGTAGCTGTTGTCGCCACGGACTTGCTCGAACACGTGCCAGGCGTCTTGCCATGGCCGGACTTCTTGCAGGTTTCCCTGATCCCCCAGGCTCCATCCGATGCGGCCGTTCCGCTTCCTGGCATACGCGACGTCGTCGAAGACCACGCCCGGCGGAGGCCGTCTCCTGCCGTCAACGTGCGCTTGCAGAACCTGGCCCACCGTTGAAACGGGACGCAGGACGTCAAAGCAGCAGCGCTTGTCGGGGACAGCGAGCACCAGCGATCCCCCTGGTTTCAGCATGGCCTCGCAATCCCCAAGGAACGCCAGCAGGTCCGGCACGTGCTCAATGACATGCGAGGCCACGATCCAGTCATACCGGTGGCGGTCGCCGATGATGTCCGGCAGTGGCCGCCCGTCGCCAATGTGATCCACCTCCTCAATGGCGGAGACATCGACGCCGGCCCCGGCGTACTTGCGTCGAAGCTCCTCGGCTCCGATGTAGTCCAGGATCTCGACCTGGTATCCGGCCGCTTTCGGCATGATGGGATTGTGCGAGGGCCCAATCTCCAGGCCCTTGCCGGTGGCCTTGAACATAGAGCGTATCTGTTCCAGACGTTCCATGGCCGCAGGGTAACATGGCCCGGGAACCCGCGACAGGTGCGTTGCCGGATGCAACAGGCAGGTGGCGCCGAGGGATCTTGGGGCAGGCCAGGCGTGGCTGCCTGGGAGCAGCCTGACGGTTTGGCACCGGCGCCGAAGGCACGCGCTCTCGACGGCGCGGGCGAGCAGCGGGGGCTTTTGGGTCGCAACGGGTCAAACCGCGAATTGAGGCTGGCTGAGCCGGCGTTCGGCACGACGGCGTGGCATCAGGCCGCGGCCATCGCAGATCCCCCTTGGCCTTTCGCTCCGGCACGGTGCATCCTGGGAGCGCTTTCCAATGCGCCGTAGACGGGAGACCAAGACAATGACGACGAAGTTCGGCCTCGCCCAGCCTGTCCGCCGTGTGGAAGACCCCAGGCTGCTGAAAGGCGCCGGCCGCTACACCGATGACATCGTGCTGCCCGGCATGATGTTCGGGATCGTGCTGCGCAGCCCGCACGCCGCGGCGGCCATCACGCGGCTCGATGCGACGGAGGCCGCGAAGCTGCCGGGGATCGCCGGGATCTACACGGCCGCCGACCTCGCGGCGGAGGGGTTGAAGGCGCTGCCCTGCGCGGCGCTGGTGACCAACCGCGACGGCACGCCGCAGGCCGCGCCGCCGCATCCGGTGCTGGCGGATGGCGCCGTGCGGCATGTCGGCGATCCCGTCGCCTTCATCGTCGCCGACAGCGCCAAGCAGGCGCGCGACGCGGCCGAGATGATCGAGGTGGACTACGATATCCTTCCCTCGGCCACCGACCTGCCGACGGCGATGGACGCCGGCACGCCGCAAGTCTGGCCCGACGTGCCTGGCAACCTGGCGTTCGATTGGGAGATTGGCGACAAGGCCGCGACCGACGCCGAGTTCGCCAAGGCGGCGCACGTGACGAAGCTGACGATCGTCAACAACCGGATCGTGGTGAACTCGCTGGAGGCGCGCGCGGCGGTGGCCGATTTCGACAGCGCGACGGGCCGGTGGACGCTGTACGCCAACACCCAGGGCGGCTGGCTGGTGAAGAACCTGATCGGGCCGCTGTTCGGCGCCGACCCGCAGAACTTCCGGATTGTCACGCCCGACGTGGGCGGCGGGTTCGGCATGAAGCTGTTCCTGTACGCGGAACACGTGCTGACCTGCTTCGCGGCGTGCAAGCTGGGACGGCCGGTGAAGTGGGCGGCGGACCGGGGCGAGGCGTTCCTGTGCGACACGCAGGGCCGCGACAACCTGACGACGGCGGAACTGGCGATCGACGCGGACGGCAAGTTCCTGGCGCTGCGGACGCGCAACGTCGCCAACATGGGGGCATATCTTTCAACCTTCGCGCCGTTTATCCCGACCTTCGCCGGCACCGGGGTGCTGGCGAGCGTCTACGGCTTCAAGGCGATTTACGCCAACGTGCTGGGAGTGTTCACCAACACGGTGCCGGTTGATGCCTATCGCGGGGCGGGGCGGCCGGAGAGCAACTACTTGGTCGAGCGGGCGGTGGACGCGGCGGCGCGGGAACTCGGGGTGGACCGGGTGGAACTGCGGCGGAAGAACATGGTGCTGCCGAGCGCGATGCCGCACGCGACGCCGGTTGGGAAGACCTATGACAGCGGGGATTTCCGCATCGTGCTGGATGCGGCCACGTCGCGGATGGATTACGCGGGGTTCGCCGGACGCCGGGCGCTGGCGGCGGCGCAGGGCAAGCGGCGTGGCCTCGGGCTGGCGTATTACCTGGAGGCGACGGGCGGGGATGCGACGGAGCGGGCGGAGATACGCT
>CAXTXZ010000135.1:6758-8529 GCA_964248015.1 uncultured Rhodopila sp.
TCGTGGATGTCTATGTTGGCACGCAATCCACCGGGCAGGGGCACGAGACGGCGTATGTGCAACTGACGGCGGCGCAACTCGGCATCGACGGCGACAAGATCCGCATCCGGCAGGGGGACACGGACACCATCCCGTCGGGCGGCGGCACGGGCGGGGCGCGGAGCCTGTACTCGGAAGGGCAGGCGATCCTGGTGACGTCGGCCTCGGTCGTGAGCAAGGGCAAGCAGGCGGCGGCGGAGGAACTGGAGGCGGCGGTCGCCGACATCGGGTTCGCCGACGGGCGGTTCTCGATCGTCGGCACGGACCGGGGGATCGACATCGTGGCGCTGGCGGCGGCGCAGCGGAAGAAAGCGGCGGCGGGCCAGCCGGCGACGCTGCTGGACGCGGCCGAGGTGGCGGCGATCGACGCGCACACCTTCCCGAACGGCTGCCATATGGCCGAGGTCGAGATCGACCCGGAGACCGGGGTTGTGGAACTGGTTCGCTACAGCGTGTGCGACGATTTCGGCAAGACGGTGAACCCGCTGATCGTGCGGGGGCAGGTCGCCGGCGGCGTGGCCCAGGGGTATGGGCAGGCGGTGATGGAGCGCACGGTGTATGACCCGTCCTCGGGCCAGTTGCTGTCCGGCAGCTTCATGGACTACGCGCTGCCGAGGGCCAACGAATTCCCGGATATCGAGGTGGAGTTGCTGGAAATCCCGTGCGGAACCAATCCGCTGGGAGTCAAGGGCGCGGGCGCGGCGGGGGCGGTCGGGAGTCCTCCGGCGGTGATCAACGCGATCATCGACGCGCTGAGCGGCGACGGGGTGACGCATATCGACATGCCGGCGACGCCGGAGCGGGTGTGGCGCGCGATGGCCCTGGCGAAGGCGGCTTGACGGATGGCTGGCGGGCGGGAGCCCGCTGGCGGGATCAGGCGGCGGCTGGTTGATTAGGCCGAGGCGGGGACGCCGGGATCGACGGCGGCGACGGATTGCGCGCGGCGCGCATTGCCTCTCGCCGCGCCTTCTCGGCTTGTTGGCGCTGCATCTTGTCCGTCCGGCGCTGCGCCGCTCGGCGTTGCTGACGGGATAAGGCAGGCATCGGGTTTTGCACGGGTGGCTGGACGTATGCGCTCAGGTTGAGCGATTCGACTGGCAAGGGCGGCTCAGGGGCCGGGATGGGGACGACCTCGGCGGCGTTGCCGCGGGTTCGTTCCTTGCGAAGCCTGTCCAATGTGCGCTGGCACTGGTGCGCCGAACGATGCAAAGAGTTGGCCGAACCGCGCAGGCGCAGGACGGCGTTTGGCGTCAGGTCCGGGTTCATGGCGTTGCCCAGAGCCTCCAACACGCCGAAGCTGAAACAGACGATTTCGGCGGCGAGGCTGAGTTCCGCCTCGGTTTCCGCGTTGTAGGAAGCAAGCATGCGGCAGGCGGCATGGCGCGCGGTTGCCATGTCGCCATCGACGCCGGCCAGGAAGAGCGGGACCAGCAGGGTGATGAACTTGTCAAGGATGGCCGGGGTGATAACGGGAGAAAGGGACATTGGCTGGCTTCCGCTGCTGCGCGGACCGAACATTACGGGAACATACGTAGGTATGCAAGGCTTTTCTTCCTAATCAATTTGGGCTGGCACGCCGAAAGGCCATGCCGTGCCGGGATTCAAAGGCTGTGTTCATGATGTGGACGGCTCAAGCGCCGTAACCCGGCCTTTGGCACGTCAGGCGAAGCGCGGGGGGTTGCAGCCTTTCCATCGTTGCCGCCGCCGATGCCTGGCCTGCTTCCGGAAACCG
>CAXTXZ010000136.1:0-8528 GCA_964248015.1 uncultured Rhodopila sp.
CCGCCGGCCAGGTCCAGCAGCGTGTGGCCGGGGTGCGGCCGCAGGTCGTTGACAAAGACCTGCTTCCAGACGCGATGAACGCCCAGGGACATCAGGTCGTTCATCAGGTCATAGCGCGGCGCCACGCTGTCGAACACGGCGCGCACCAGGCCGGCTTTTTCCTCGGCGCTGACCGAGCGGTAGCCGAAGTCCACGGTGGGTGCGGGATTGTCGCTCATGGCCGGGATGTATAGCCTGAAACCTCGAGATGCCGGAACTCCCCGAAGTCGAAACCGTGATGCGAGGCCTTCAGGCCCGCCTGCAAGGCCGTGTGCTGCTGCGCGCGGTCGCCCGCCGGCCCGACCTGCGCTGGCCGCTGCCGGCTGGACTGGCCGAACGGCTGGCCGGCGCGCGGGTGGCCGGCTTCCGCCGGAGGGGCAAGTACATCCTGATGCGGCTGGACAGCGGCTGGTCGGTGCTGCTGCATCTCGGGATGTCGGGGCGCATGGTGCTGGGGCCGGCCGGCAAGAACGACATCACCCTGCATGAGCACCTGGAGATGGAGACCGACGATGGCTGGCGCGTCGGCTTCGTTGATCCACGCCGCTTCGGCTCGGTTGACCTGATCGAGACGGCGCGCGAGGACACGCACCGCCTTCTGTCGGGCCTGGGGCCGGAGCCGCTGGAGGAGGCGTTCACCGTCGCGGCGCTGGCCAAGGCGCTGGTCGGCAAGCGCACGCCGATCAAGGCGGCGCTGCTGGATCAGAAGGTCGTCGCCGGCCTGGGCAACATCTATGTCAGCGAGGCCCTGTTCCGCTCGTCCATCTCGCCGCAGCGCCAAGCCTACACGGTGCCTGGCGCGCGGGCGCAGCGGCTGGTGCCCGCCATCAAGCAGACGCTGCGCGACGCGATCGCCGCCGGCGGATCTTCCTTGCGCGACTATGTGCAGCCGGATGGCGAGCTAGGGTATTTCCAGCATGCCTGGAAGGTCTATGGCCGAGAGGGCGAGCGCTGCCCCGCCTGCCTGCATGATCCGACATGCGTCGGGGTGCGGCGGATCGTGCAATCAGGCCGCAGCACGTTTTACTGTCCCCGCACGCAACGGTAGGAAACCCAGCAACAGGCGCTCGCCAGTGCAATCAGGTGAACGGAAACAGCAGCGGGTTACCCCATTCCTGCTTGTCCTTGTGGCTGCATCGATTTCCCACGGGCAGATCCGAGAATTCGGCGTTCAGCGGCAACCAGGGAGGCTCTTAACCAATTGCCCCGCCAACGCTGACGGACGCTTGCGGACGGCAGAGGCATGTCGCGCCATGTCGCTTGCGTCGGGGTCATACCGTCGGCTGCGCCGAGGCCTGCCAAATTCAAGGCGTCCCGAGACGGATCTGCTCGGTTCAAGGAAGGAGTCAGGTCAATGCCGTCAAGAACTCGGGCGATACGCGATGATTGTCAGCGACTCCCCTTTTGTCCAGTCTCCACGTTCCAGGGTCGCCTCAGCCTCCCGAAAGCGATCCTCGGTTTGCGTGTCCCATGACTGCCGAGCGAGTTCCTCATCGGAAACATCCGGCTTGAGGCCTTGCCTTTGGCGTTCGGATCGCGCGAAGTAGGATCGCAACGAATGCGAATTGGTCTCCATCAAGGAGACGTCCGCCAAGCCGGCTTTCCGCATCAAGCTGGAAAGCGCCTCGAAATTCCAGAGCGTCAGGTGTCTCGGCGCCTCCAGGCCTCGCCAGAACACACCAAACTCTTGTAGTCCCAGCGCCCCAAGATTGGGCAAGCTCAGCCATGCCCGTCCCCCTGGTTTCAACAGGGAAAATATCTCTTTCAAGGCTTCCAAGGGCTGATGAAGGTGTTCGAAGACGTTATCCAGGGTGACATGATCAAATGTCTCCGCTTGGAAACCGGCGCCGGGAACTGATGCCAGCCGAACGTCGAAACCACGGGAACGGGCCACTTTGACCGCTTCAGCGTCATTGTCGATGCCAATGACACGGTAACCTAGAAGGCTTGCGGTGTTCAGGAAGGATCCGCTGCCGCAGCCAATGTCGAGCACCGTCGTGTTCTTCCTTGGGACAGGCAGATGGCGGACGCGGTGGCCAATGCGCGACACGCGTGACCGGAGCTGGCCAGATTTGGTTGCCACGCTTCCGAGCGAGGTCTGCGACACCCAAAAAAGCGCGGCAGCGAGCCGCTGTTTCAAGCGTTGTCGTGAAACCTGCCCTGAAGCAGAAGCGAAGGGATCGCCCGCGTCAGCATAATGAGTGTAGTAGTTCCTGTAGGCCTCGGAAATCGCATCCGGCCTGAGCCGCGGATCGAGATAGGCGCTCTGGCAACTGCTGCAACTCCACATTGTCCAAGTGCCTGGCGCCGCCGCGAACGCTAGATCCTGAAGTCCGGAGTACAGCAATTCACGGTCCGTGCCGCGGCAGCACGGGCAGCTTCCAAGCCACTCAAGTCCGTCCTCCATCCGTTCCAGCGCGGGCATCTGCGTAAGGTGCTCCCAAATCTTTAGCTTGATTGCGCAAGCGGCCATGTAATATTCGCAGGCTGCTTGCATAAGCCGCGTCCAGGGGACGCTGGTTCGCGTCCCACTGAATAACCGGCAGGGTGGCTTTCCGGGCAACAGGTGGCGCTGGCCAAGGCAAGATGGCATGTCCAAGCCGCTTCAGCCACCCAGCGGAAAACGCAAGGAACGTTATTTTTTGAGATTTAGGCGTCAAGCACCCAGGTCACTGCTCAAGGCATCAGGCAGGGGGCTCTACGGTCAAGCTGAACGCCAAATCCTTGCATCTGTCGTTGGAAACCGATCGCAGCCCATGGAAAACTCGGAAAGGCGGATGATCCGCTGCTGTTTTCGTTCACTTATTGCCTTGCGGCATTCAAGCTTGGCCCCGCCGTTGCGCGCCTTGCTGGTCAGCGGCTAATACCACACGACGCGCGTGGCCACCGGGAGGACATGATCATGACCGCATACGAAAACATCCTTGTTGAAACCCAAGGCCGTGTTGGATTGATCCGCCTGAACCGGCCTGCCGCGCTGAACGCCCTGTGCGACGCTTTGGTGCGCGAGATGGGCGAGCAACTGAGGGCGTTCGATGCCGACAAGGCAATCGGCGCGATCGTCATCACCGGCAGCGAACGGGCCTTCGCCGCAGGCGCGGACATCAAGGAGATGCGGGTCAGGACCAACCCAACCGCCATGGTCGAGGATTTCATCGGCGCTGCCTGGGAATCCGTGCTTCAGGTGAAAAAACCGGTGATCGCGGCGGTTGCCGGGTTCGCCTTGGGTGGCGGCTGCGAACTGGCGATGATGTGCGACATGATATTCGCCGCTGATACCGCGAAATTCGGCCAGCCCGAGATCAACCTGGGGGTTATTCCGGGCGCGGGCGGCACGCAGCGCCTGACGCGCGCCGTGGGCAAGTCCAAGGCGATGGACATGGTGCTGACCGCGCGCATGATGGATGCGGCGGAAGCCGAGCGCGCCAACCTCGTCTCGCGGGTGTTCCCAGCCGCCGACCTGCTGCCGGAGGTCATGAAAATTGCCGAAAGGATAGCCGGTTTGTCGCCTGTCGCCGTGCAATTCGCCAAGCAGGCCGTCAACCGGGCTTTTGAAACAAGCCTGGTTGAAGGCGTGCGGCATGAGCGCGCCCTTTTCCTGTCCCTTTTCGGCACGCCTGACCAGCAGGAAGGCATGGCGGCGTTTGTGGAGAAGCGCAAGCCAAGCTTTCAATTTGGCTAATGCCTCATATCAATAGATTCGTCTGATTAAAAAACGTCTTTGTTTTGATCAAATGTTGCATTAACGACAATTTCACATCTCATTACGGGGATTTTCCTCGCGTAATAACAGCGCATGCCTTACGAATCAGGCATGGAGAAAAGTGGTTCCCCCCATGCCAAGCCAAGCCAGCATCGCGCCCCGCGGGATGTGCTGCCAACGCCGGACCTGAGCTTGCTCCTGGTCACCCGCAGCGCCACCTGGGCACGGGCGGTTCACGGCGCGGCGGCGGAAATGGGTGGCGGTGACGTCTCCACCTGCGGCGCGCGTGATGCAGTGATGCGGTTAGCCGGAACAGCCTCACGGTATTCCCACCTTTTGGTGGACCGCGACGATTCGGAGGGGTTGTTCGACGAGCTTGCTGATCTGGCTAACGAAGCCGCGGGCCCCGTGACGGACATGTTTGCCCTGGGGGCGGCAAAGACAAGACGTCCCCATATGCGAGTCATACCGGCCGCGACGTCCACGTCAGTGCGGGAAGCTTTGATGACCAGTGCCCCCTTCCGCGATCGACCGACAATTGACCTGGCCGAACTGCGGGCGGCGCTGGATGGGGCGATGATCGAAAACCGATACCAGCCCATCGTCCGCTTTGCCGATCGCCATCCCGTTGGCCTTGAGGCGCTTGCTCGGCTTAATCACCCGCAAAAGGGCACCCTGCTGCCCGACCGCTTCGTGCCGCAGATCGAGACTGCCGGGCTTGCCGCCAACCTGACCCGTCTGGTGTCCGCCGGTGCGTTCGGTGATTTGGCTGGTGCGCTCCTGGCCGGGCGCGATTTGCGCATGTCCGTGAATTTCCCGCTGGACGTCCTGCTTGATCCGCTGGCACTTGACGTCCTTGAGGAACAACGCGCCGCGTTCGGTATCTCCGCCAACCAGATCATCATTGAATTGACCGAAAGCCGTCCGGTTGAGGATTTCACTCAGTTGGGCCGCTCGCTGGAAAGACTGCGCGGGCTTGGGTACGGCGCGGCCATCGATGATGTCGGACCCTCCGTGCCATGTCTGTTGCCGCTGCTGGAACTACCCTTCACCAGCCTGAAGCTGGACAAAGACCTTGTGCAGCAAGTCCTGGATTCACCTGACGTGCGGGACTTCCTTAAGAACACGATTGATCAGGCCAAGGCGCATAACCTGGTCATCGTCGCCGAAGGCGTGGAAACCAAGGCGATCTGGGCTGAGATGCAGTCGCTGGGCGCGGATTACGCGCAAGGCTTCCTCGCCGCCCGTCCCTTGCCCGTGGCCGCCGTGCCAATCTGGTGGGAGTCCTGGATGGCTCAGAAACCAGTTTAATAGCGCCCGCCACAGCGGCGCCAGGGCGCTATGACGGCAGGACAATTTCGTTAGGCAGAACGCGCCTGCCGACGCCTGGAAAACTGTGAATCCAGGATCAGCGCTCCAACGCCGCACACAATCGCCGCATCCGCCACGTTGAACACATACCATGACAAATCGCCCCAGGGGCTTCCAACATGGGCGTGGATGAAGTCAACCACCGCGCCGTAGCGGATCCGATCAATCACGTTGCCAACGGCGCCCCCGGCGATGGCGCCGATTGCTGTCGCCACCAACGCGGTCTCAGCCTTCCGCAGCCAAAGGCCAAGCCCGGCGACAACGGCAAGGGCAATGGCGGCAAGAATGATGTGGCCAGCGGCGCCAAGGCCGTTCAACAAGCCAAAAGTAACGCCGTGGTTCCACACCATCGTCAGGTTGAGCACCGGCAGCAGCACGACCTGCCGTAGCTCCGGCAGATCGAGCACGTTCAGGATCCACCATTTGCTGACCTGGTCGGCCGCCAGCACGGCCAGCCCGGCCACCAGCCCCAGCATCAGGAAGTTCGGGCGCATCAGGCCGCCGTCCGGCACGCCAGTCCCGACTCCACCGCGTCCGCGCAACGCAGGCACAGCGACGGGTGGGCGGCGTTCGATCCCACTTCCTCCAGCACTTTCCAGCAGCGGACGCATTTGGCGCCGGGCGCGGGCGTGACCTTCGACGGGCGTTCGTCCGTGTCCGGCACGAGCGTTACGCAGGAGACGATCGCGATCTCGGACCATGCGGCGGCGTCCAATAAGTTTTCGTGCGATAGGGACAGCGGAAGCGTCACGGCGGCTTGCAGGGAGGAGCCGATGATGTTGGCCTTCCGCGCCTCCTCGATCGGCACCGTGATGCGGCGGCGGATGGTCCGGATGGCATCCCATTTCGCCGCCAGCGCCTCATCGCGCCAATCGACGGGCGGCACCGGGAAGAGTTCCAGATGCACGCTGGCGTCGTCGCCGAAGCGGGCGCACCAGGCTTCCTCGGCGGTGAAGCACAGCACCGGGGCAAGCCAGGCGCACAAGTAACGGTGCAGATGGTCCAGCACGGTGCGGGCGGCTTTGCGGCGCAGGCTGTCCGGCCGGTCGCAGTAGATCGCGTCCTTGCGGATGTCGAAATAGAAGGCGGACAGATCGACGGCGCAGAAGTTGTGCAGTTCGGGATAAACGCCGGTCCAGTCATAGGACTCGACGGCGGCACGGAACTTCCGGTCGATTTCGGCCAGGCGGTGAAGCACCCAGCGCTCCAGTTCCGGCATGTCTGAAACCGGGACGCGTTCGGCCTCGGTGAAGCCATGGAGGCTGCCCAGCACCCAGCGCAGCGTGTTGCGCAGGCGGCGATAGAGTTCCGCCTGCTGTTTGAGGATCTCCGGGCCGATCCGCAGGTCGTCGGTGGTGTCGGACGACATCACCCACAGCCGCAGGATATCGACGCCATACTTGTCGGCGACTTCCTGGGGGGCTGTGGTGTTGCCCAGCGACTTGGACATCTTGCGGCCTTTTTCGTCGTTGACGAAGCCGTGCGTCAGGACCGCCTTGAACGGCGCCGCGCCTCGGGTGCCGACCGCCTCCAGCAAGGAAGAATGGAACCAGCCGCGATGCTGGTCCGAGCCTTCCAGGTAAAGGTCGGCTGGCCACGGCAGGCCCCGGCCTTCCAGCACGAACGCATGGGTCGAGCCTGATTCGAACCAGACATCAACAATGTCCATCACCTGCTCGTAGTCGTCCGGGTTGTAGTCGTTGCCAAGAAAGTGCGACGGCGGCAGGGCATACCAGGCGTCCGCGCCATCCTTCCGAAAAGCCTCGACAATACGGGTGACGACCTGGGGATCACGCAGCGGCTCCCCTGAGCGTTTCTCGACGAAAACGGCGATCGGCACGCCCCAGGCGCGTTGGCGGCTGATGCACCAATCCGGCCGGGCGGCGATCATCGAGCCAATGCGGTTGCGGCCCTGGTCCGGCACGAAACGCGTCGCGGCGATGGCCGACAGCGCCTTGTCCCGGATGTGGCGCGGGCCATCCATCGGGATGAACCATTGCGGCGTGGCACGGAAGATCAGCGGCGCCTTGGACCGCCAGGAATGCGGATAGGAGTGGGTGATCTTGCCACGCGCCAGCAGGTTGCCAGCTTCGGTCAAGGCGGCGCTGACTGGATCGGCGGCTTTGTAGACATGCGTGCCGGCGAACAGCGGCACCCAGGCGTTGAACGTGCCGTCGTCACCCACCGTTTCGGGAACATCCAGGCCATTGGCGCGGCCCAGGATGAAATCATCCTCGCCATGGCCGGGCGCGATGTGGACGAAGCCGGTGCCGGCCTCCGTGGTGACGAAGTCGCCGAGAAGCAGGGGCGTGTCCTGCTCGTAGCCATGGCCGCGCAGCGGGTGGGCCATGATGGCGCCGGCCAGGTCCGCGCCTCGCACGACGGCCAGCACGGTGTGCGCTTGGATGCCCGCGTCTTTCACCAGGTTGGGCAGCAACACTTCGGCGACCACCAGTTTCTCGCCGGGACGCGCCAGCGAACCTTCCGTGACAGCGGTGACCGTGATGACAGCGTAGTCAAACGCCGCGCCGGCCGCCACGGCACGATTGCCCGGCATGGTCCAGGGGGTCGTGGTCCAGATCACCACGGCGGCGTCCCGGAGCGCCGGCACGGATGGCGTGACAACCGGAAAGCGCACCCAGATCGTGGCGGAGGCATGGTCGTGATACTCGATCTCGGCTTCCGCCAGGGCGGTTTTCTCGACCGGAGACCACATGACGGGCCGCAGGCCGCGGTACAGCGCGCCGTTCAGCAGGAACTTGCAGATCTCGTTGGCAATGGCGGCTTCCGACGCCTTGTCCATGGTGGCGTAGCGGTCGCCCCAGGCGCCCTCGACGCCCAGGCGACGGAATTCCTTCGCCTGGATGCCCATCCAGTGGGCCGCATAGGCCCTGCACTCAGCGCGGAAGTCCAGGATGGGCACCGCGTCCTTGTCCTGCTTCGCGGCGCGGTACTGTTCCTCGATTTTCCACTCGATCGGCAGGCCGTGGCAATCCCAGCCGGGGATGTAGTTGGCATTGTAACCAGCCATCTGCCGGGTGCGGTTGATGACATCCTTGAGGATCTTGTTCAGCGCGGTGCCGATATGCAGGTGACCGTTCGCGTAGGGCGGCCCGTCATGCAAAATGAACAACGGGCGTCCGGCCGAGGCGGCGCGAAGCTTGCCCCACAGGTCCATCGCGTCCCATTTCGCCAGGATCTGCGGCTCTTTCCTTGGCAGGTCGCCGCGCATGGGAAAGCCGGTCTGCGGCAGGAACACCGTGTCGCGATAATCACGTTGCGGCACGTTGGGCGCATCTGGAACGGCGTCGTTCATGGTAATTCCGTAGGACGGTGATCCGAAACGCGAGCCTATACACGGCTGCGCCCGATCCGACCATGCCGAATGCGAAAAGGTGAGCTACGCGGTCAGCCA
>CAXTXZ010000137.1:0-8485 GCA_964248015.1 uncultured Rhodopila sp.
GCGCCGGTTTCGTCCCTCAGCCAGCCCATGACGAACGGGCCGAAAAACCCTGACAGGTTGCCGATCGAGTTAATGGCCGCGATGCCCGCAGCGGCCGATGCGCCCGACAGGAACGCGGTCGGGAACGTCCAGAACACCGGCAGCACGGTGAAAACGCCGAATGCGCCAATGGACAGGGCAATGATTTTCAGGGTTGGATCGTCAACCATCGTTGACCCGGCAATGCCGACGGCAGCCACCAGCAAGGCAAACGCGGCATGCCCCTTCCGTTCCATTTTCGCGTCGGAGTGACGGCCCCAGAAGATCATGCCGACTGTCCCGACCATGTAGGGTATCGCCGCAACGAAACCGATGGCGGTGTTCGACAGTCCAAAGCCCTTGATGATCTGCGGCAGCCAGAACGCCACACCGTAGTTGGTCGCCACCGCGCCGAAATAAACCAGCGCCAAAGCCAGCACTTTCGGGTTAACCAGGGACTGGAAGACGCTCAGGCCGTGCGCGGTTTCCTTTTGCCGGATTTCCGCGGCCAGGCGGCGATCAAGCCAAGTGCGTTCCTCGGGTTCCAGCCAGCGCGCGTCGGCGGGACGGTCCGTCAGGTAGAACCAGACGACGACGGACAATGCAAGTGCCGGGGCGGCCTCCAGAATGAACAGCCACTGCCAACTGGCCAGGCCGCCAAGGCCGCCCAGCCCCAGGATCAGGCCGGACACGGGCGCGCCGAGCACGGACGACAGCGGAATGGCCGCCATGAACCAGCCGACGATCCGGGCGCGGTAGACACCGGGGAACCACAAGGTCAGGTAGAAGATGATGCCAGGGAAGAAGCCGGCCTCGGCAATGCCAAGCAGCACGCGCACGGCGTAGAAACTGTATTCGCCGGTGACGAGCGCCATGCAGCCGGACAGGATGCCCCAGGACAGCATGATCCGGGCAATCCATTTGCGGGCGCCGAAATGCTCAAGGGCCAGGTTCGACGGCACTTCAAAGATAAAGTAGCTGAGAAAGAAGATGCCAGCGCCGAAGCCGAAAGCGGTGGAGGAAATCCCGATATCCTTGTTCATTGTCAGCGAGGCGAAGCCGACATTCACCCGATCCAGGTAAGCGACAAAGTAACAGAGCATCAGGAACGGCACGATCCTGAGCGACACCTTTCTCATCGTGCGTTGTTCAACTGGGTCCATGAAACGTTCTCCGTTTGAGCATTTGCCGCGCTCTGTATCCCCTGGCGGGGCGAACAAGGCGCCCGCGCTTGCGCGGTCAACCGCTCTGCCTTGTAATCACGCACATGGCAATCTTGGTGACCGGCGCGGCCGGCTTTGTGGCCTTGAATGTTGTCGAGCATTTGCTGACCACGGGACGGGATGTCGTAGGCCTCGACCGGATTCCCCTACCCCGGCGGGCCGTGCGCGATTTCGCGGCGCTTCCGGGGCAACTGGTCATGGTCGGCGGCTCCATCCTGTCCGAAGCCGATCTGTCGCGCGCCCTGACCGTGCGTCCGATTGAAGCGGTGATCCATTGCGCGGTCATCACGGCCGGAGACAGACGAGAGAAAGCCGATCCCAGCTCGATCCTGTCGGTAAACGTAGACGGAGCCATCGCCACGTTGTTGGCCGCCGCTCGGCGTGGCGTCAAGCGGTTCATCTATACCAGTTCGGGAGCGGTTTATGGTTCTGCCGCAGCGACGGTCGAACTGATGGACGAGGACACGTTGCGGCCCGCGCCGGTCAACCTGTACGGGCTGACGAAGTTCGCGGCTGAGACGATCATGCCTCGGGTCGCGGCGACGCAAGGCGTCGATCTGACCGCAGTTCGGCTTGGCCAGGTGTATGGGCCGTGGGAATATGCCACGGGCGTGCGCGACACCCTGTCACCGATGCTGCAAACGCTGGAGGCGGCGGCTCACGGGCAGGAAGCGGCGCTGGGAACGCCCTGGTTCGGCGACTACACGCTGTCACGTGACATCGCGACGGGACTGATTGCGGTGGCCGACAAGCGGTCGCTGCCGCGCACGGTCTATAATCTGGCGACCGGACGGCGAAAGAATGTCGAGGACTGGTGCCGGGCGCTGGAGACGCGCCTGCCCGGCTTTCGCTGGCGGCGCGCGACAGAAGGAGGAGGCAATGTCGAAAGCCACTCAGAGTTCGACAGGGGCGCCATGGACATAAGCAGGATCACCACGGACACAGGCTACCGGCCAACGTATGATTTTGATGACGCGGCGGACCACCTGCTGGCTTGGCGCGCCGCTGGGTCATGACGTCCGGAGTGCCTGGCGCCGGCGGCTTCAAGTCAGGCTGGCTGAGTGCCCGCATCCACTGCCATGCTCGCCAAGGTTAAGCTTCGCGTCGTCGTGATCAGTCGGGGCCGCCATGCGGCAGTGCGCGCCAACGGGCAACAGCCGCGCCATGCATTTCGTAGGTGCGTGAGAACACATGGCCGCCGGCGCCGTCCGCGACGAAGTAAATGTCATCGCTGGCGGCCGGGTGAAGCACCGCATGCAGGCTGTCGCGGCCTGGGGAGCAAATCGGTCCTGGCGGCAGGCCCAGGCTGCGATACGTGTTGAACGGATCGTCGCGCCGGAGGTCCATTTTCGTCAGTGGATGATCCAGCACGCCAACGCCGCCGCTTGCCAGATAGACAACCGTGGGATCAGCCTGCAACTTCATCCCCTGCCGCAGCCGGTTGAGGTAGACGGCGGCGACATGCGGGCGCTCCTCGGGCTTGGCGGTTTCCCGCTCCACAATGCTGGCGAGGATCAAGGCATCGCGTGGGTTCGTCAGGGGCAAATCTGGCGCGCGATCAGCCCAGTCCGCGGCCAGGGCCTTGTCCATCGCCAGTTTCGCACGCGCGACGACGCCCGCCCGGTCAGCGTCAAGTTCGTAATCATAGGTTTGCGGCAGGGCGCTGCCCTCGTCGATGGCCTTGACCTCGCCGGTCATGGCATCGGCGTGCTGCAGGAGGCTGATGATCTGCTGCGCGGTCAGGCCCTCGGGAATGGTCAAGTGATGTTTCACGGGGTGCGCGGTGCGCAAAATCGCCAGCACCTGGCGAAGCGACGCATGGGCGGGAAAGGCGAACTCGGCCGCATGCAAGGTGCCGTCGTCCCGGGTTACCCAAGCCGCGGCGCGAAACCACCATGATTGGGCGATGACGCCATCCGCGGCCAGCGCATCGGCCAACTGTGCCGTGGCGCCACGAGGGACAGCGATCGCGCGAGGCTCCGGCAGAGGCCCAGGCTGCTCAAGGATGTTGCTCCACTGGTGCTCCAGCGCAGGCGCCGCGGCAGCTAGTCCAATGCCGGCCAAGGCGCAAAGCAGCAGTTTCCGCCGCCAGCGCGGCGCCGGATCAGGCGGCGGCGCGGAAGATAATGGAGGCGTTGGTGCCGCCGAAACCGAAGCTATTCGATAGGGCGACCCGGATTTTCCGGTCCTGCGCTGTTCTGGCGACCCGATCAATGACGCTTCCTCTGCTTGGCTCGTCCAGGTTCAATGTCGGCGGCGCAACACCGTCGCGTATGGCCAGAATAGAGAAGATCGCCTCGATCGCGCCAGCCGCCCCCAGCAAATGTCCCGTGGCTGACTTGGTGGAAGACATCGCGAGGCCACGTGCCGCGTCGCCGAACAACCGCTCAACCGCTTCAAGTTCCAGGTCGTCGCCCAGTGGCGTGGAAGTGCCGTGCGCGTTGACATACTGGATGTCCCTTGGCGAAACTCCGCCATTCTTCATGGCCGCTTGCATGGACCGG
Source organism: uncultured Rhodopila sp. (assembly GCA_964248015.1). GTDB lineage: Bacteria > Pseudomonadota > Alphaproteobacteria > Acetobacterales > Acetobacteraceae > Rhodopila. The sequence continues at coordinate 3,746 of CAXTXZ010000137.1, forward strand.
AAAGCGCCGTCATGGCCTTCGGCGGGCGCGGTGATGTGATACGCATCCCCGGACATCCCATAGCCGCTGATCTCGGCGTAAATTTTCGCATCGCGCTGCTTGGCGTGTTCGTATTCTTCCAGGACAACACAGCCGGAGCCTTCGCCCATCACAAACCCATCGCGACCTTTGTCCCAAGGGCGGGAGGCCATGGCCGGACGATCGTTGAAACCGGTGGACAGCGCGCGAGAGGCGCAAAAGCCAGCAATGCCAATCTGGCATATGGCCGCTTCAGACCCGCCGGCGACCATCACGTCCGCATCACCCAGCGCAATAAGCCGCGACGCGTCCCCGATCGCATGCACCCCGGTCGCGCAAGCCGTCACCACCGAGTGATTGGGCCCCTTGAAGCCGAATTTGATCGACAAATGCCCGGACGCAAGGTTGCCGAGCGCGGAGGGAATGAAAAACGGTGACAGCCGGCGGGCTTTTCCTTCATGAACAAGAATGGAAGCCTCATAGATTGTTTCCAACCCGCCAATGCCGGAGCCGATCATGACGCCGGTGGCGCATCGGTCATCCTCGGTCTGGGGAACCCATCCGGAGTCCTCGACCGCCTGGATGCCTGCGACCAACGCAAGATGGATGAAGCGGTCCATCTTTTTCTGGTCTTTGACCGGTATCCACTCGCTGATGTCCAAGCCGCCTTCGGCCTTGCCGCCAGAGGGCACCTGACCGGCAATCTTGCAGGGCAGATCCTTGATATCGAATGACTGGATCGCGCCGATGCCGGATTCAGCGTTGATCAGCCGTTGCCAGACACGTTCGACGCCCAAACCCAAGGGACAGGCGATCCCCATGCCCGTCACCACTACTCGCCGCATCGCAGCCCGCCCTTTCGCATTTATTTTTGGCTGTTCTTACTTGCCCTGTTTTTCAATGTAGTCGATCGCATCCTTGACAGTGGCGATTTTCTCGGCCGCGTCTTCCGGGATTTCAACGTTGAAAGCTTCTTCGAACGCCATCACCAGTTCCACCGTATCCAGGCTGTCAGCGCCCAGATCGTCGATGAAGGACGCCTCAGGCGTGACCTTGGACACGTCGACACCCAGATGTTCAACAACAATCTGAGTGATCTTTTCAGCAACCTCGCTCATCGGCTCCGCAACTCCTGTGAACTAAACCTTTGTTTTCTTCATCGTCCGGCTTGTCCGTGGCCGGCGCCTTGTCCCGGTTCACCAAGCGAGCCTCCGCCAGACTTCGCACCGGGCGCTTAGCATGGTTTCCCGACAGCGCGAAAGGTCGGCGGCTGGTCGAGGACAAGGCTAGATCATCGCCATGCCGCCATTGACGTGCAGTGTGGCACCAGTGACCCACCCAGCTTCATCAGATGCCAAATAGGCCACCGCGCCGGCAATGTCAGTGGGCTGGCCGAGCCGGCGGAGCGGAATCGACTCCGAGACCCTGGCCTTTTGCGTTTCCGACAGGGCATCCGTCATCGCGGTCACGATGAAGCCGGGCGCCACGGCGTTGACAGTGACGCCGCGTGACGCGACTTCCTGTGCCAGCGCCTTGGTCATGCCAATGAGCCCGGCTTTGGCGGCGGCGTAGTTGGCTTGCCCCGCGTTGCCAGTCGCCGCAACAACCGAGGAAATGTTGATGATCCGCCCCGCTCTGCGTCGCACCATGCCTCGAAGGGCGGCGCGGATCAGACGGAACGGAGCCGAGAGATCGACATCCAGCACCGATTGCCAATCCTGGTCGGACATTCGCAGCGCCAGCATGTCGCGCGTCATGCCGGCATTGTTGACCAGGATGTGCAACGGGCCCGTGGCTTGTTCGGCTGTCTCGATCAGGGTGTCAGGTTCGGAGGCGTCACGCAAGTCGGCCGGACAGACATGCGCGCGGTCGCCCAGCTCCGCCGCCAGCGCGTCCAGGGCGTCGCGTCTTGTGCCGGACAACGCCACAACCGCGCCCTGGCTGTGCAGGACACGCGCGATCGCGGCGCCGATCCCGCCGGAAGCGCCTGTGACGAGAGCGGCCTTGCCATCCAATCGAAACATTGCCGCTTTCCCTCCTGCTAAAGCCGTTTCAACACGGCCTCGATTTCCGCGGGCGTTCCGGCGGCCATTCCGGACGCGTCCGGCGCGATACGTTTGATCAGGCCCGTCAGGACCTTGCCGGCGCCAAGCTCGATGAAACTGTCGACTGCCATGTCCGTCATCGCCGCGACACATTCGCGCCAGCGGACGGTGGCGGTGACCTGCTGCACCAACAGATCGCGGATGCGGGCAGGATCGGATTCGCGCTTGGCCGAGACGTTGGCGACCAACGGCACCGCCGGCGCGCGGGGCGGCGTGCGTTCCAGCGCCTCGGCCATGGCGTCCGCCGCCGGCGCCATCAACGCGCAATGGAATGGCGCCGAGACCGGCAGCAGCATGGCGCGCTTTATGCCCTTGGTTTTGGCGATCTCGATCGCGCGCTCGATCGCTGTGCGATGGCCGGAGATCACCACCTGCCCTGCCCCGTTGTCGTTGGCGGGCTGGATGATCTCGACAACTTCGGTTTCGGGGACCGGTGCGGCCTCGGCGCAGATGTCCCGGCCCTGGTCCATGTCAGCGCCGAGAAGCGCCGCCATTGCGCCCGTGCCCGCCGGGGTGGCCTTTTGCATGGCCTGGCCACGCAGCTTCAGCAAGCCAGCAGCGGCCGAGACGCTGAACGATCCCGCGGCGGCAAGCGCGCTGTACTCGCCCAAGGAGTGGCCGGCGACAACAAGCGCCTTGCGGGGAACGGTGATGCCGCCCTCTTTCTCCATGACGCGCAGCACCGCGAGCGAGTGCGCCAGCAGGGCGGGCTGGGTATTCTCCGTGAGGGTCAGCTCCTCGCCAGGGCCTTCGAACATCAGGCGCGAGAGCTTTTGGTTCAGCGTGTCGTCGATTTCCTGGAACAGTTCCTTCGCGGCCGGAAAGGCGGCGGCGAGGTCACGGCCCATGCCGACGGCCTGGCTGCCTTGCCCAGGGAAAATGAAGGCGTGAACCGGCATGAAGGGGGACTTCCGGAGGCGATGGGTTGTGAACAAAGAACAGGCGCGGGGGCGTAGCGGCGGGTCACGCGACTGTCAAGGAAGACACACGGCCCGGACAGGCAACGCTTTGGCGTTTCCCGCATTTTGAGTGGTTAGGCAGCGGAAAGCGAATAGTGGATGCGAGACCTTGTTGATGAGCAGCCGGACCCTGACAAGCTGCGCCGCAGCCTGTTGCTGAGTGGCGGTGTCATGGCGGGCATGGCGCTGACAGGCGCGGCCTCAGGGCAGACGGGGCCGCATGAGGTCAGCACGGACAATGAGCCGCGGGTGCTGGGCGATCAGCCGGTGCCAGAGCCGCCGGCGGAACGATCGGCTGGACCTGTGCGGGCCGGACGCGGGTCATCACTGACTGGCAAGGTCGCCGTGGTGACCGGCGGCGCGCGGGGCATCGGCCGAGCCATCGCGGTGGAATTCGCGGCGAATGGCGCGGATGTGGTGGTCATTGACATCGCGGGGCCGGTCAGCCCGGCCTCCGACGCGAAGCCCGCGACCGTGGAAGACCTGGCGGAGACGGTGCGGCAGATCCAGTCGTTCGGCCGCAAGGCAGAAGCGATCCGCGCCGATATCCGTGACATTGGCGCCTTGCGGTCGGCGGCGGACCAGGTTGAGCAGGCGTATGGCAAGATCGACATCGTCGTGGCGAACGCTGCGATACAGCGCTGGATGCCGTTGTTGGAGATGCGGGACAGCGACTGGCGCGACGTGATCGACAACAACCTGAATGGCACGGCCAACACGATCCGCGCGTTTGCGCCAAAGATGGTGATGCGCAAGCATGGCCGCATCATCGTCCTGTCGTCGATGCAGGGGAAACATGGCACCAAGGATGGCACGAGCTACAGCGCCTCCAAATGGGGCATCCTGGGATTGATGAAGTCGGCGGCGCTGGAGTTCGGGCAGTACAATATCACTGTCAACGCGCTGATCCCCGGCTTGGTCGATACGCCGCTGACCCGGTACGAGAAGCGCCTGCGCGAGAGCATGGAGGAAACCGGCCAGAAGCCGCCTGAGAATCCGACGCCGCAGCAGGCATGGGATGTGCGGTCGCCGACCGTGGCGATGAAAGTGGGGTGGCTGCAGGCGGATGATATCTCACCGGTCGCCGTTTTCCTGGCTTCCGATGCCGCAGCGATGGTGACCGGCGCAGAGTATGAGGTGACGGGCGGGGACAGCGCAAAAGATATTTAGAGCAACATCAGCCTGACTGGAACAGTCTGGTTGGTAAAATTGCTCGCTAAGGCAATAAGATAGAGTACGCTGGCTGTTTACGGCCAGCCGGAAAGCGCTCTAGCGCCCTGCCGGACGGATTAATAGTGGATCCCAGGCTTAAGCCAGCTTGCCTTGGCGGGCTGGCAGCTGACACCAGGCCCTCTGCTTCGGCGGCATAGCCTGCACGGCCCGGACATCGCCCATGAAGCGCTCTGCCTCCAAAGGCAGTTGCTCGCCGTGGCACGACATGTCGCCTGCGGCGCTCAGCGCCTCCTTGGCCGCTGGACCTACTCCGGCCTTGCCAGGCAACGCTGCCATTGAGACAGCTTTGCTCATCCCACGGTGGTTATCCGCTCGACCAAAGGGAGTTGTTCCCGAGAACGTTTCGACTGAACGGGCGATGCCCGATACGTCTTATACCGGTTCGCCTAAATCCTGATCTGGTTCAGATAGGGGTAGCTTGCCAG
>CAXTXZ010000138.1:0-8443 GCA_964248015.1 uncultured Rhodopila sp.
CGGTGATCGCGAAGACGATCCGTTCTTGGTTCAGGTGCCTGCTCATGGAGGGACCTCTTCTGCTTTGAAGAAGGCGCCGCTTCGCGTCAGGCCGTCAAAGGGTCAGCCCATACGGATCGACGGCGGCTTGCGGTACCTGGTTCGTATCAAATCAAGCGCCGGCTCGACGCATCCATGCGGGCGAGAAGCCAGCCGAAGCCGCCGCCGCGCAGGGCATCGACCTGGCCGTGGCCATGCGGCCAAAAGCCAAGAAGGGCTTTGTGCCGCCGCCCAAGCGCTGGGTTGCGGAGCGCTCCCTTGCCTGGGCCGCACGCTTGCGCCGACTGGCCAGAAACCGCCAGCGTCGCGCCGCCACCTTGGCCGGAGGGCATCTCGTCGCCTTCATCTGCCTCATGCCTGGGCGAGCGGCCCTACTGGCAGCCAGTTCATGAAAGCGTTTGGAATCTGGCGGGGACGTAGCCGCAAAAGGCTGTTGGCAAAACAGGCCGTCAGGGGCGCTGGGCAATTCTTCCACACCCTGATTCAAGAGGCGTGGGCATGGGTTGGAACCACATGCCCACCTGTAATGTGCGTCCGCGGCCTATTCCATGCCCGCCGGCGGATCGCAGGCAACGGTCTTCATCTCCGCCGGCACCGAAACCTCCAGCAGTTCCAGTTCATCCGCCGTGCCGGTTTCGTTGTGCCGCATGCCGCCTGGGATCATCAGTGATTCTCCTGGCATCAGGCGGACCTTGGTGCCGTCCTCAAATTCCAAGTCAACCCAACCCTTTAGCAAGTAGACGAGCTGGTGGTCGCAAAGGTGATAGTGCCAGCCGGTCGGTTGGCCCAGGCCCTGGGTGGCGGAGGTCACCTGGGCGCGCATCTTGCCTCCGGTGGCCTCTGTCACGCCAAGATCCCGGTACTTGAAGAAGGACCGGCGGCCGGGGACATAGGTGGCATTGCCTTGATGGGCATAGGCCAGCTTGCCGGCCGGGGAGTCGGTGGTTGCCGCCACGTCGTTCATGGTTGTCATTCCTCCTGATGGCGCGCGCCTGGGGCATGGCGGCGCGTGAACGGCGACAGCTAAGGCCGATCCGCCTTCGGCTGCAACTCACGCGACGATGGCTTGCCCAAACGCTGGCCGCGCGGCATCAACCCGCGCATGAGCAGTCAGATCCCGAAGATCCGCATCCGCGGCCTGTACAAGCGCTTCGGCGCCAAGCCCGTGCTGGACGGGATCGACCTCGATGTGGCGCCCGGCACGTCCATGGTGGTGATTGGCGGCTCTGGCTCTGGCAAGTCCGTGCTGTTGAAGTGCATTCTCGGCCTGATCGAGCCGGATGCTGGCGTGATCGAGATTGATGGCCAGAACCTTGGCATGCTGCCGCGGCAGGAGCGGGAGATGGCACGTGCCCGGATCGGCATGCTGTTTCAGAATGGGGCTTTGTTCGACAGCATGCCGGTGTGGGAGAACGTGGCGTTCGGCTTGCTCGCCCGCCACAAGGCAAGCCGGGCCGAGGCGCGCAACCGGGCCAACGGGTTCCTGGAACAGGTGGGGCTGGCGGCAAGCGTGGGGGACCTGTCGCCGGCGGAACTCTCGGGCGGCATGCAGAAGCGTGTCGCCCTGGCCCGCGCGATCGCGGCCCAGCCGGACATCCTGTTCTTCGATGAGCCGACGACCGGCCTTGATCCCATCATGGGCGCGGTGATCGACGGGCTGATCGTCGATTGCGTCAAGCGACTGGGCTCCACCGCGATCGCCATCACGCACGACATGGCGAGCGCGCGGCGGATCGGCGATCAGGCGGCGATGCTGCTCAGGGGGCGGATCATCTGGCAGGGGCCGGCGACGGCGCTGATGGACAGCGGCAACCAGGAGGTTGACCAGTTCACCCATGGCCGGCGCGAGGGACCGATCCAGATGGAGTTGCGACGCTGATCCGCCGAAGCTGGCTGCTTTCAATGGCCCTGCTGACGCCAGGCGCGGCGTGGGCCGACGCGCCGCAACAGTTTGTCGGGTTGTTCGTGCAGGGATGCATGCCGTTCGTCGGGAATGCCGCCGCGTTGCGCGCCTGGGCGGTTCGCACCGGCTTGCCAGCGGTGCCCGACCCGGCCCGCTCGGCTTTCCTGCACGGCGCGCCCGGACAGGTGTTCGACGGGTCGAACCCCGAAGGCAAGTTCGTGCTGGTGTCCTCCGACGATGGGCTTTGCTCGGTTGTCACGGACAAGGCCGCGTCGCAGCCGGTGGCCGAGGCGCTGGAGGCGGGATTGCGTCAGGCAGGCGTGCGTTACCGGCTTGCGATCGAGCGGGACGACAGCCATCTCTCGGCTATCCATGATCGGGAATACCTGGCGGCCAAGGACGGGCGTGGTTGGCGCGTTCTCGCGGCGACGGTGAAGGACGACAAGGATGGCGAGGCGATGCTGACCGCCGCGCCCGAGTAGACGCCCATTGGCAGCCGCTGCTTCCCTGGGAAGGCGGCGACAGGAGTTTCCTTTGGCCAAAGCAACTTCCCGCTTCGTCTGCCAGTCCTGCGGCGCGGTGACCCTGAAATGGGCTGGCCGCTGCGAAACCTGCGGCGAGTGGAACACGATCGAGGAAGAAGCCGTCGTTGCCCGCCCCGGCCCGGCGGCCAGGACGGCCAGCCGCAGCGTGACGTTTGTCGGCCTCGCCGGCAGCGCCGAACCGCCGCCTCGGGCCGCGGTCGGCATGGACGAACTGGACCGGGTTCTCGGCGGCGGGCTGGTGCCGGCGTCGGCCGTGCTGGTGGGCGGCGACCCCGGCATCGGCAAGTCCACGCTGCTGCTGCAAGCCGCGGCGCGCCTCGCGCGGTCTGGCCGCCGCGTCCTGTATGTCTCGGGCGAGGAGTCCATCGACCAGATCCGCCTGCGCGCGCGCCGGCTGGGGGTGGCGGATTCGTCGATCGAACTCGCCGCCGCGATCAACGTGCGCGACATCGTCGCCAGCCTGGAGCAGGCCAAGGACACCACGCTGGTGGTCATCGACTCGATCCAGACCATGTGGCTGGACGCGATCGAGAGCGCGCCGGGCACGGTCGCGCAGGTGCGCGCCTGTTCGTTCGAACTGATCCGGCTGGCCAAGGCCGGCAACTTCGCCCTGGTGCTGGTCGGCCATGTCACCAAGGACGGCGCGCTGGCCGGCCCGCGCGTGCTGGAGCACATGGTTGACGCCGTGCTGTATTTCGAAGGCGACCGCGGCCACCAGTTCCGCATCCTGCGCGCGGTGAAGAACCGCTTCGGCGCCACTGACGAGATCGGCGTGTTCGAGATGACGGATGCCGGCCTCGCCGAGGTGCCCAACCCCTCGGCCCTGTTCCTGGCCGAGCGTCGCGGCAACATCGCCGGCAGCGCGGTGTTCGCCGGGCTGGAAGGCACGCGGCCGGTGCTGGTGGAGGTGCAGGCGCTGCTGGCGCCCAACGCGGGCGGGTCGCCACGCCGCTCGGTCATCGGCTGGGACAGCGGGCGGCTGTCGATGCTGCTGGCGGTGCTGGAGACCCGCGCCGGCCTGCGGCTGAACCAGACCGACGTGTACCTGAACATCGCCGGCGGGCTGCGGGTGTCGGAACCGGCGGCGGATCTGGCCGTCGCCGCCGCGATCGCCTCCGCGGCGTTCGAAACGCCGACCAGTCCGGGCATGGTCTATTTCGGCGAGGTCGGGCTGTCGGGAGAAGTCCGGCAGGTGGCGCAGGCCGAGGCTCGGCTGAAGGAGGCCGCCAAGTTGGGCTTCGATGCCGCCGCTCTGCCGCGCCGGGTGGCGCATGGCAATCGGAAATTGATGGCGCCGGACGGGCTCCGATTGGAGGAAATCGGTCACATTGCCGATCTTGTGGCGCGTTTCGCGCCCGAATCGGCAAGGAAAAAGGCATGATGCGCTTGGCGGCGGGCGGCGGCGGGACGATAACCCGCATGACGCACTGTATGGCGGTTGCATGACGTGGGTTGACCTCGCGGTTTTTGGCTTTCTGGCGATCTCGGGCTTGCTTGCCTTCGCGCGCGGCCTGGTGCGCGAGGTGCTGGGAATTGGCGCATGGCTTGGCGCTGTCTCCGCCGCCGTCGCCGGGTTGCCGATGATGCGCCCCGTGGCGCGCGGATGGCTCACGGGGCCGGAATGGGTCGATCCGGTCAGCTTCATCGTCGTGTTCCTGGCAACCTTGATCGTGCTGATGCTGCTGGCCCGCGCCATTGGCGGGTATGTCCGCGCCTCTGCCCTGGGTGGGGTTGACCGGACGTTGGGCCTGGTGTTCGGCCTTGGCCGGGGTGCGGCGGTTGTCATCATCGCCTATATCATCGGCCAGATGGTTTTCCCGATCGAACGCTGGCCCAGCGTGGTTCTCGACGCGCGGGTGCTGACCCCGACATACGAGGCCGCGCGCTGGGTGCGGGAGCAGTTGCCGGAGGGTTACCGGCCGCATCGCCTTGAGCCGCCGCCACAAGGGCGGCAAACCACCGCGCAGGCTTTGCTGCGGGCGAATCCGCAAGGACGCGCCACTGGCAAGCTTCCGGTTCGCGAGTAGGAGCTGTCACGCATGGCATTGCAAAGCCGCGACATCGATGACGATGACTTGCACGAGGAGTGCGGCGTTTTCGGTGTTTGGAACGTCCCCGACGCCGCCGCCGTCGTGGCGCTGGGACTGCACGCGTTGCAGCATCGCGGGCAGGAGGCCACCGGCATCGTCACCCTTGACGAGTCTCGGCGGTTTCACTCGCATCGCGGCCTGGGCCTTGTCGGCGATAATTTCAGCGACGCCCGGGTGATCGAGAAACTGCCTGGCCGCACCGCCATCGGCCATAACCGGTATGCCACGACGGGCGACACGATCCTACGCAACGTCCAGCCGTTGTACGCGGATTTCGAGTTCGGCGGCTTCGCCGTGGCGCATAACGGCAACCTGACCAACGCGCATATTCTGCACCGGGCGCTGGTGAGGCGTGGCTGCCTGTTCCAGTCAACCACGGACTCCGAGGTTTTCGTCCACCTGATTGCCATCAGCCTGTATTCCACGGTGGTGGACCGGCTGATCGACGCCTTGAAGCAGGTGGTGGGCGCCTACTCGCTTGTCACTTTGTCGAATGACTCCCTGATGGGCGTGCGTGACCCGCTGGGCGTGCGCCCGCTGATCCTGGGACGCATCAAGTCACAGGGCACCGGCGGCTGGGTGCTGGCCAGCGAGACCTGCGCGCTGGACATCGTCGGCGCCGACTTCGTTCGCGATGTCGAACCGGGCGAGATCGTCGTCATCAACGACCAGGGCGTGCACAGCATCAAGCCGTTCAGCCGAGCGCCCGAGCGCTTCTGTGTTTTCGAGTACATCTACTTCGCCCGGCCTGATTCGGTCATGGAGGGCATGCCGGTCTACGACGCGCGCAAACGCATCGGCGCCGAACTGGCGCGGGAGGCTGGGGTGCCGGCGGACGTCATCGTGCCGGTGCCGGATTCCGGCGTGCCGGCCGCGATGGGCTATGCCCTGCAAAGCGGCATCCCGTTCGACCTCGGCATTATTCGCAACCATTATGTGGGACGCACCTTCATTGAGCCGACGGACCATATCCGGCACCTGGGGGTGAAGCTGAAGCACTCGGCGAACCGGCCGGTGCTGGCGGGCAAGCGCGTCATCCTGGTCGATGATTCCATTGTGCGCGGCACCACCAGCAAGAAGATCGTCGAGATGGTGCGGGCGGCTGGGGCGAAGGAAGTGCATATGCGGGTATCCTCGCCGCCGACGACGCATTCCTGCTTCTACGGGATCGACACGCCCGAGCGCGGCAAGCTGCTGGCGTCGAGCCATGGCGTGGAGGAAATGGCCGGGCTGATCGGCGCCGACAGCCTGGCGTTCATCTCGCTTGACGGGTTGTACCGCGCGTTGGGCAAGCCGGCGCGGGACGCGGCGCAACCGCATTACTGCGATGCCTGCTTTACCGGGGACTACCCGATTCCCCTGCCGGACCAGCAGGACCACAACGATCGGCAACTGAGCCTGCTTAGCGCGAACACCTGATGACGGACCGGCTTGATGGAGCGGTGGCGCTGGTGACCGGCGCCAGCCGTGGCATTGGCGCCGCCGTGGCGGTCGAACTGGGACGGCTGGGCGCGCGCGTGGTGGTCACCGCCCGGACCGTGGGCGGCCTGGAGGAAACGGACGATGCCATCCGCGCCGAGGGGGGGCAGGCGACGCTGCTGCCTTTGGACTTGCGGGAGGCTGGGCAGATCGACGCGATCGGGCCAACCCTGTTCCAGCGCTTTGGGCGGCTGGACGTGCTGGTGCACAACGCCGCGGCGCTCGGGAAGCTGACGCCGGTTGGGCATATCCTGCCGGATGACTGGGCGGATGTGGTTGGGGTGAACCTGACGGCGTCGTGGCGGCTGATTCGGACGTGCGAGCCTTTGTTGCGGCAGGCGCCGGCTGGGCGCGCGGTGTTCGTGACGGAAGCCCGGGCGCGGGCGCCAAGAGCGTATTGGGGAGCGATGGGCGCGACCAAGGCGGGCATGGAGCACCTGGCGCTGACATGGGCGGCGGAGGTTGCCACGACAAGGTTGCGGGTTAACCTGTTTGACCCAGGGCCGGTGGCGACACGCATGCGGTCGCATGCTTTCCCAGGGGAAGACCGGTCAGGACTGGCGCTGCCAGCCACCGTGGCCTCGGTGCTGGCAGCGCTATGCCTACCGGCAGAGGCACGCAATGGAACGCTAGTAGCGGCAGTATAACACAGTTTGCTTACAAGGCGTAAGACCAAGGGACTTTTCCCCGGCAATTGCGTAGTATTGGCGAAATCCGAACGAGGAGAGACCGGATGTCCCGATATTTCCCTATTCTAGCCGTAGCCGCGTCACTCATGGGCTCGGGTGCGGCGTTCTCCCAACCAGCCGGAAAGGCTGCATCCCCTGACTCCCTTACGATTTACTTTGGCTCGGGCAGCACGGCGATTTCAGCGGAAGGCCGAAGCGCCTTGGATCAGGCCGCCCGCACCTATCGCGAAGGCAAGCCCATCATCATGGTGGTCAGCGGCGGATCTGACTCCACGGGATCGGCCGCTGCCAATCTGCGGCTGTCGCAAACACGCGCGGACAAGGTCCTGCAAGGGCTTGTCAGCCGGGGCATCCCAGTCGAACGTTTCCAGGTGCTGGCCAAAGGTGAAACCGAGCCTGCCGTACCAACGCCTGAAGGCACGCCAGAGGCCCGTAATCGCCGGGTAGAGATTAGTTGGCGCTAAGCCTTGCCGGCACATGCCGGCTACTGGCATTGGGTTTATGGTCGGTTGCCGCATTTGCCGGAACCCCGGAGGATGCGAGACGAGCTTATGACGCCGGGCATTTCACCGATGCCTTGGGTATATGGGCCCAGCTCAGCCGACAGGGCAACGTTGAAGCGGCCTTCGGCCTTGGGTTGTTGTACGATCTGGGAAACGGCACCCGCGAAGACCCGGAGGCCGCGTTCTTCTGGTACAAGGTGGCGGCGGACGGCGGCGTTCCAGCAGCGGAGTTCAACGTTGCGGCAATGTATGACAGCGGCCGCGGCGTCACCGCGGACAAAGCCAACGCAGCCCTCTGGTTTGCCAAGGCCGCTGCTCATGGCTCGCATCGCGCGCAATATGCCCTCGGCATGTTGTATGAGGCCGGCAAGGGTGTGCCAAGCAATCCCGAGGCTGCCGCGGCTTGGTACCGTGTTGCAAAGCTGGGCGGACTGTCCGCCGCCGGCGCCCGGCTGAAAGCGTTGGCAAGCACGCCTTCGCCGCATGCCGGCCTTGTGGGCGCGGCGTTGATCTCGCCTCCACCCGGCACGACCATTCCCATCATGAACAACAACCCAGCTGTCGTTGTGGTATGGAACGCGCCCCGAGAGGCTGAGCCAGTGCATTACGAAGTTGAGTTGAAAGCCATCACCGGCGGTTGGAACCAAACCGTAAGCAGCGCGGAGACGGCCACGGTCATTGCTTTGACAGATAAAGCTGATCATTACTTGCTTCGGGTCAATACGGTTGGCAAGGAAAGCGCGCGCGTTGTCGGCGCCTGGAGCTATTTTGCGACGACATCAACAGCGCCCTTGCCGCGCGAATTAACCGATGCGCTGAAGCTGCCGCATGATAACAAATAATGTCTTTTGACGTAAGTAACAGTATGTATCCTTGTTGATTGGTTACTTGGGTGATTGTCGGCTTTTTTGGCTTATCCGTTGGCAAAAGGCATTTTGGCGTGGACATGACGTAACATGCCAAAGGCGTTTGAGCAGTAACCTAAGATCGGCCCATTGCATCAGCGACTTGACTGAGGTGGCGCGGCAATAAGTGAGCTGATGAATTGACGCCGGCGACAAGTGCGATAGGGTTAAAGACGTACCCAAATCAAAGAGGTGGCGCTTGTCCGGCAACTTCAAACTCTCAACTCCGTTGCCCGGCGCCGCTTTTGGCGGGTGTCTCTCCCTTGCCGGCGCCGCTTGTGACGCCGCCA
>CAXTXZ010000139.1:0-8425 GCA_964248015.1 uncultured Rhodopila sp.
CTGCCGGCTCTGGGGGTTATGATGTTCACACCGCCTCCTTCAGGACAGGCTCGTACTGATTGGCGGGCAGCGCGGTGTCGGCGGCGCGGGCGGCGCTCAGGCCAAGGTCCTGCATCAGCAACTGGCTGGTGATGCGCGCCGACTCGAAGATCACCGGCAGGCCGCTGCCGGGATGGGTGCCGCCGCCGACAAGATAGACGCCGTCCAGGTCCTCGAAGCGGTTGCGCGGGCGGCGGTGCAGCATCTGGCCCAGGTTGTGCGACAGGTTGAAGGTCGCGCCGGTGTAGACGTTCAGGTCGTGCTCCCAGTCGGTCGGCGTCAGGATCTTCTCGAAGCGTATGCGCCGCTCGATGTCCGTGACGCCGATGCGCTTCAGGCGTTCCAGCGTCAGGGCGCGGTAATGGTCGCGTTGCCTGGCCCAGTCAATGCCCTCGCCGATGCGCCGCCCGACGGGGACGAGCACATAAAGGGTGGAGTGGCCGCGCGGCGCCAGCGTCTTGTCGGTGACGCCCGCGTTCTGCACGTAGAAGGACGGGTTGGCGGGAGGCGCCTGCCCTTCCTCGATCTCGGCCACGTTGCGGCGGTAGTCCTTGGACAGGTAGATCGTGTGATGGTCAGCCTCGGGCGGGTCGCCCTCCAGCCCCAGGTACATCATGAAGGTGGAGCAGGAGAACTTGCGGCTGGCGATGCGCTTGTCCGTCCAGCGGCGGCGCAGCGCGTCCGGCACCAGGGTGGTCATGGTCTGGGCGAAATCGGAGTTCACCACGATCGCGTCGAAACGCTCCGTCCCATAAGCCGAGCGGATGCCGACGGCTCGGCGGCCCTCGAACAGGATTTCCGGCACCGGCGCGTTCAGGCGCACATCGACGCCGGCGTCAGCCGCGACACGGGCCATCGCCGTCATGATCGCGCCGCAGCCGCCGCGCGGGTGCCAGACGCCGAACTCGTATTCGATGAAGGACAGGATGCTGAACAGGCTGGGGCAGCGGAACGGCGACATGCCGAGGTACTTGCTCTGGAACGAGAACGCCAGTCGCACGCGCTCGTCCTTGAAGTAGCGGCTGAGGTAGCGGTCCAGCGTCTGGTGCGGGCGCAGCGTGGGCAGAGACTTCAGCACGCCGGGGCGCAGCAGGTCGAGGGCGCTGCTGAAGGGTGATTCCAGCGCCGGACGGAACGCCATGAGCTTGGCGCGGTTGTCCTCCATGAAGCGGGGGAAGGCGGCGGCGTCCTCGGCCGAGAAGCGGGCGATCTCACGCGCGGTGCCGGCGATGTCGGGGGTGGCCCTGAGTTCACCGCCGTCCTCGAAGACAAGGCGGTATTGCGGATCGACGCGGATCAGTTCGACCTCGCGTTCCAGGCTGCACCCGCACGCGGCGAAGATCTCGGCCAGGACACGGGGGTAAAGGAAGAAGGTGGGGCCGGTGTCGAATTGGAATGCGCCGGCCTCCGTGCGCGCCGGAATGGTGGCGGAGCGGCCGCCGACATGGTCAAGGCGCTCGAACATGGTCACGGATGCGCCCGTCTGCGCCAGCAGCATGGCGGTCGCAAGGCCGCCGGGTCCGGCGCCGATGATGGCGACGGAGGCTGGTCCGGATGGGCGCTTCATGGAACCTGTCCCGCCTTTGGGTTGACTGGCAGATCATGAGTACGCACGTGTTCGCATCCGGTCATTCGGCCCTCCTTAGTGCGTAAAGGGGCAGTCGACGTGATCCGGCAAGCCCACTGGTTACAAAAAAGCGGCAGTTGTTGCGTGATTGCCCGGAAGATAACAGCAGCGTGAGCATGGTGTTGAATGTGTTCAAGCTCATCGACAAGGCCGAGCGGCCACGGCGCGCACGGCCCATGCTCCGGATTATCCGGTCAATCCGTTGCTTCAAGATGCGATGAGGCGCACCGCATCGCCGACTTCATTCCGGCTTCTTCTTCATCATCAACCGATTGTGACGGAACAAGGCCGATCAGCAATCGTTGATTGCGTGACTACGGAGTTACAATCACCGTCCGGCGATTATTCGTCAATCACCATTCTGGCCGCGGACAAGAATCCGCCAGGGGGTACTGAGCGCTCGTGTCACGGATTCTAGTCACCGGCGGAGCCGGGTTCATCGGATGCCACCTGGCCACGGCCTTGCTGGCGCGGGGCTACCAGGTTCGGGTGCTGGACTGCCTGTTGCCGCAGGTGCATGGCGGCCAGCCGCGCGATCCGGTGCTGGCGGATGTCGAGTTGCTGGTCGGCGACGTGCGCGACCCGGAAGCGGTGGGCAAAGCCGTGCGCGATGTCGATGCGGTGGTGCACCTGGCGGCCGAGGTCGGCGTCGGGCAAAGCATGTACGCGGTGGACCGGTATGTCGCCACCAACGACCTGGGCACCGCTGTCCTGCTGCAAGCCTTGCTGGCCAAGCCGGTGCGCCGGCTGGTCGTCGCGTCGTCCATGAGCATCTACGGCGAGGGCCTCTACCGCGACGCTGACGGCGCCCTGGTCGAGGACGTCGTGCGGCGGCCTCGGCGGGAAACCGGCGGCTGGGACCCGGTGGACCGGCTGGGACGGCCGCTTTCGCCGCTGCCGACGCCGGAAACCAAGCGGCAGGCGCTGGCCTCGGTGTACGCCATCTCCAAGTTCGTGCAGGAGCGGCTGATCCTGACAGTCGGGGCGGCGTATGGCATGCAAGCCGTGGCGCTGCGGCTGTTCAACGCCTATGGGCCGGGACAGGCGCTGTCCAACCCTTACACCGGGGTGCTGGCGATCTTCGCCTCGGCGTTGCTGACAGGCCAAGCGCCGCAGGTATTCGAGGATGGGTTGCAGCGGCGGGATTTCGTGCATGTGCAGGATGTCGCCAACGCCTTCGTGCTGGCCTTGGAAACGCCCTCGGTCGGCGACGGGGTGTTCAACATCGGCAGCGGCCGTCCCGTCACCATTGGCGAGGTCGCCGTCGAGATCGCCGCGGCGATGGGGCGGGAAGACCTCCGGCCGGTGTTCCTGGACAAGGCGCGCGCCGGCGACATCCGGCACTGCTTCGGCGACATCGGCCTGGCGGAGCGGGAACTCGGCTATGTTCCGCGCCGAACCTTTGCCGACAGCCTGCCCGAGCTGGCCGAATGGGTGAGCCGGCAGCAGACGGTGCACCGCGTCGACGAGGCGCGACGCGAGCTTGAAGCCCGAGGGCTCGTCGCATGACCACGCTCGGCATTGTCCAATGGTTCCGCCCCGGCGACCATGAGCTGGTGGAGGAAAGCGTCGCGTCACTGACGGCCCTGGGCGTGCGGCGCCTGCGCACGCACCTGTCCTGGGCGGACTACCACGCCGAGGGCGGGCGCGCTTGGTATGACTGGTTGCTGCGACGCCTGGGCGGGCCGTTCGATTTGCTGCCCTGCGTGCACTACACGCCGCCGTTCCTGGCGGAGAACGGCCGGACGTCGGGGCCTCCGAAGCAGTTGCGGTCGTTCGCCGACTTTGTTGATGCGATCATCACGGCGCATGGCGAGCATTTCGACACGATCGAGTTGTGGAACGAACCCAACAACCTGCTGGACTGGGACTGGCGGCTGGACCCGGACTGGGTGAAGTTCTGCACCATGGTCGGCGCGGCGGCTTATTGGAGCCAGCGGCGCGGCAAGCGCGTGGTGCTGGGCGGCCCCTGCCCGCTCGATGCCAACTGGCTGCGGCTGATGGGACAGCGCGGCATCCTGAACGTGGTTGATGTGGTCGGCGTGCATGGCTTTCCCGGCACCTGGGATTCGCAGGAGGGCGGGACATGGCCCGGAGGGTGGAACGAGGTTCTGGCCGGGGTTCGGGCCACGGTTCACGCGTTCAATCCGGCGCTGGAGATTTGGATCACCGAAACCGGCTACTCGACCTGGCGGGACGATCCGTTCAGGCAGGTCGATGCGTTCCTGCGCGCCGTGGATGCGCCGGCGGACCGGATGTACTGGTACGGGTTGCGCGACCTGCCGCCCGAAGTCGCGGTGCAGGAAGGGCTGAATTTCGATCCTCGGCACTATCATTTCGGTTTGCAGGGCGCCGACGGGCAGCCGAAACTGCTGGGCCGGGTGCTGCGGGACGGCCTGCCGGCGGTGCGCCGGCTGACCGGCCTGAACCGCGCCGTCGCCGTGACGGGACGCAAGCCCCCCATCCTGGTCACTGGCGGCGCGGGGTTCATCGGCAGCGCCCTGGCCGACCGCCTGGCCGGGGAGGGCGAAAACGTCCTGATCTACGACTCGTTCGCCCGTCCAGGGGTGGAGGAGAACGCCGCGTGGCTGCGCGAGCGCCATCCGCAGCGCGTGTCGTGCGCCATCGCCGACCTGCGGGACAAGGCGGCGCTGGGCGACGCGGTTCGCGACTGCGCCGCCGTGTTCCACTTCGCCGCGCAGGTCGCGGTCACCACCAGCATGGTCAATCCCGCCGCCGACATGCAGGTCAACCTGCAAGGCACCTTCAACCTGCTGGAGGCGCTGCGCCGAGGCAAGCAGCCCTGCATCTTCGCCAGCACCAACAAGGTCTACGGCGCGCTGGAGGAGATGGAACTGGCCTGCCCCGACGGCGCCTGGCGCCCAACGGACGCCGCGATGTTCAGGCACGGCTGCGACGAGGCGCAGCGGCTGGATTTCCGCACGCCTTACGGCTGCTCCAAGGGCGCGGCCGACCAGTACGTGCTGGATTACAGCCGCAGCTTCGATGTCCCGGCCTGCGTCATGCGCATGAGCTGCATCTATGGGCCTCGGCAGCTTGGCACGGAAGACCAGGGCTGGGTGGCGCATTTCGTGCTGCGCGCCCTGGCCGGCGAGCCGATCAGCATCTACGGCGACGGGCGGCAGGTGCGCGACATCCTGTTCATCGACGATGCCGTCGCCGCCTACGTCGCCGCGTGGCGCGACATCGGCCGGGTGAAGGGCGAGGCGTTCAACCTGGGCGGCGGCCCCGACAACGCGGTGAGCCTGCTGCAACTTATCGACTGCCTGAGGGGGTTGACCGGCCAGCCGATCGACCTGCGCTTCGCCCCGTGGCGGCCGAACGACCAGCGCTATTACGTGTCCGACACCCGCAAGATCCGGGCTGCGCTGGATCTGCCCCGGCCCCGTGACTGGCGAAGCGGCGTGCAGGCGCTGGTGCGGTCTTTCTCCGCCAGGGCGGCGGAACGGGTGGTGGCATGAGGGTCGCCCTGGTCAATCCGGCGTGGCGGTTCGACCACAGCATCTACTTCGGCTGCCGGGAGGCGCATCTTCCCCTGGAACTGGGATACTCAAAGGCGCTGCTGGAGCGCAATGGCCACGCGACGCTGATGCTGGACGGGCTGCTCGACGACATGGACGCGGCGGCGCTGGCAGCGGCCGTGCGGGCGTTCCGGCCCGACATGGTTGTTGTGACAACCGCGCCGACCTACCTGTTCTGGCGCTGCGCTCCCCCGGAATTGCGAGTGCCCCGCGACATGTTCCTGCGCCTGCGCGGGCTGGGCGCGCTGCTGGTGGCGGTTGGTCCGCATGGCTCGTCCACGCCGGACGCGACGTTGCGCAAGCTGGAGG
The DNA here is from genome assembly GCA_964248015.1 of uncultured Rhodopila sp. Classification (GTDB taxonomy): domain Bacteria; phylum Pseudomonadota; class Alphaproteobacteria; order Acetobacterales; family Acetobacteraceae; genus Rhodopila. Next base: position 5,518 of record CAXTXZ010000139.1, read on the forward strand.
CTGACGTGGCGCTGCGCGGCGAATGCGAGGAGGCGGTTGTGGCCCTGGCGGACGCCGGATCGCCGCGCGCCGTGGCCAGCGCCGCGTGGCGTGACGGCAACGGAGAAATCGTGGTGAACGGGCCGCCCGCCGCCACCCGCTTCACCGATGCCCCGCCGCTGGCGTGGCCGGAGGCGTGGGTGCGACGGCATCGGCATCAGCATCACCGTTTCGACAACGCGCCTGATGTGCCGGGGGCGGAGGTCGAGGCCTCGCGCGGCTGCCCCTATGCCTGCTCGTTCTGCGCCAAGATCGACTTCCGTGATGGCTACCGGCGGCGCGACCTCGGCCTGCTGCTGACGGAAATAGATGGGCTGATCCGGCAGGGAGTCGGCTACCTGTATTTCATCGACGAGATCTTCCTGCCGCAACGGCCGTTGCTGGAAGCGTTGCGCGACAGGGCTGTCCAGTTCGGCGTGCAGACCCGCGTCGACCTGTGGAAACCCGACATGCTCGCCCTGCTGGGCCAGGCGGGCTGCGTCTCGGTCGAGGCAGGAGTGGAAAGCCTGACGCCGGAGGGCCGCGCCGCGCTGGACAAGAACTGCCGGATGTCAACGGATGAACTGACCGAGCGGCTGGTGCTGGCGCGTCAGCATATCCCTTTCGTGCAGGCCAACCTGATCCGCTCGGCTGGGGATGACAGGGCGGCGATCGCGGCCTGGCGGGAAACGCTGCGGGCGCGCGGCGTGTGGGCCAACGACCCGGTGCCGATGTTCCCGTACCCAAGCTCCCCCGACTACCGGCGCATGTGGGGCAATCCGGATGGCCAGGCGTGGGAACGGGCGCACGCGCATTACCTCGGGCAGTTCGACGGGTTCAGCGACATCCAGGAAGCGCTGCCGCTGCCGCTTCCGGTGCTGGAAGGCATGATGTGCTGAGGCGGATCTTTCTGACCACCGATGCGGGCGGCGGGGGCTGGCGCTACACGATGGAGCTGACCCAAGGTATCCCGGCGCGGGGGGCCGAGGTGGTGCTGGCGGTGCTGGGGCCGCCGCCCAGCCTCGCGCAGCGCCAGGAAGCCGCCGGGATCGCAGGACTGCGCTGGATCGCGACCGGCCTGCCGCTGGACTGGCTGGCGGAGACGCCCGACGACCTGGCGTTCGCCAGCCATGTGCTTGCCTCTGTCGCCGGGCAGACGGGGGTTGACACGGTGCAGCTTCACGCGCCCGCCTTGGTGGGCGATGCGCGGTGGCCGGCGCCGGTGATCGCCGTGGCGCATTCCTGCGTGGGGACGTGGTGGCGGGCGGTGCGCGGCGGCGCGGTGCCGGCCGACCTTGCGTGGCGGGGCGAGGCGACGCGGGCGGGGCTTGTCCGGGCCGGCGCCGTGGTTGCGCCGAGTGCCAGTTTCGCCGCGGCGTTGCGGGCGTGCTACGGGATCGCGCGGCCAATCCAGGTTGTGCTGAACGGGCGGACCCCAGTGCGCGGCGACGCGGAACGGCAGCTTCAGGCGCTGTGCGCGGGACGGCTGTGGGACGAGGGCAAGGCGATCGCCGAACTGGACGCGGCCTGCGCGGGGTTGCCCTGGCCGGTGCTGGCGGCGGGGCCGGAGGCTGGCCCGAACGGCGCGCGCGTGTCTTGCCGCCGCCTGCGGATGCTGGGTCCGCTGGACGAGGGCGCCTTGGCCAATGAGTTCGCCCGCGCCTCGGTGTTCGTCTCCGTCGCGCGGTATGAGCCGTTTGGGCTGGCGGTGCTGGAAGCGGCCCAGGCTGGCTGCGCGCTGGTGCTTTCGGATATCCCGACCTTTCGCGAATTATGGGATGGCGCCGCGGTTTTCGTCGGGCAGGACGGCATCGCGGCGGCGTTGGGCCGGCTGCTGCGCGATGCGCCGCTTTGCGCCGAATACAGCAAGCTTGCGGCGGCGCGGGCGGCGGCCTTTTCCTCGCGGCGCATGGCCGAGGCCATGGGGGGGCTGCATCGGCGCTTGGCCGAAAGCGCGCGGGCGGTGGCCTGACAATGCGCCTGGTTATTTCACCCACTCCCTGCTGTCGTGCTGGAACAACGGCAACGCGCATTTCCTGCGCGGCGTGCTGCGCGCCCTGCTGCGGCGCGGGCACGACGTCAGTTGCTATGAACCGGAGGACGGCTGGAGCCGCATGAACCTGCTGCGGGAAGACGCGTCGGTCGAGGCCAGCGCCGACCTGCGGGCGGCCTCCCGGTTCCTGGTCCCGGACGTCGATGCCATGCTGGATGGGGCGGATGCCGTTCTGGTGCACGAATGGAAAGACCCCGCGCTGATCGCCGCCATCGGCCGCCGCAAGGCGCGGGGCGGACGCTTTGTGCTGCTGTTCCATGACACGCATCATCGAGCCGTCACCGACCCCGAGGCCATCGGCCGCATGGACCTGTCGGCCTTCGATGGGGTGCTGGCGTTCGGCGACACCCTGGCCGGGGTCTACCGGCGGGCCGGGTGGGGCGACCGCTGCTTTGTCTGGCACGAGGCGGCGGACACGGCGCTGTTCCACCCGCCGGAAAAGGCGGGCGAGCGGCAGGGCCTGGTGTGGATAGGCAACTGGGGCGACGAGGAACGCAGCGAGGAACTGCGCAGCTACCTGCTAGGGCCGGCGCAGGCGCTGAGGCTGCGGCCGGACGTCTACGGCGTGCGGTATCCGGACGACGCGCGGGCAACGCTGGCCGAGGCCGGGGCGCGGTATCGCGGCTGGCTGCCGAATGCCCGCGTGCCGGAGGCCTTCGCGCGCCACCTGATGACCGTGCATGTGCCCAGGCGCGCTTACGCCAGCCAGTTGGCGGGGATTCCCACGATCCGCGTCTTCGAGGCCCTGGCCTGCGGCATCCCATTGATCTGCGCCCCCTGGGAGGACAGCGAGCATCTGTTCCGTCCCGGCAGCGACTACCTCCAGGCGGCGAACCC
>CAXTXZ010000140.1:0-615 GCA_964248015.1 uncultured Rhodopila sp.
GCTTCGCGCACTGCCTGAAGGTGATGGCGCGCAACATGATCGGCAGCGTCACCACGGCCGAGGCGATGGAAAGCCGGTTGCAGAACTGGCTGAACGGCTACGTCAATCCCAGCCTGTCAGCCGGGCCGGAGATGATGGCGCGGCATCCGCTGGCGGCCGGCGTGGTCACGGTGCGCGACATGCCCGGCCAGCCGGGCGAATACAGGACCACGATCCACCTCCAGCCGCACTACCAGCTCGATGCGGTTGGCGCGGTCTTTGAACTGGAAACCCAGATCCGGCGGGCCGCCGCATGAGCAAGGGCACGGCAATGGACAAGGATGGCGGAGCGGGCGCGCTGTTCAACGCGGGCCGGTTGAACGAAGCTGTCGCCGCCGCCACGGCCGCCGTCAGGAAGTCCCCCTCCGACCTGTCCACGCGGCTTTTGCTGGCGGAGCTGCTGCTGTTCGAGGGCAGTTTCGAGCGTGTCGATGCGTTGCTGAACGCGATCGTCGCGCTGGACCCCGCCTCGGGCATCGGGGTGGCGGAGTTCCGCCAGCTTGTCTCCGCCGAAATGGTCAGGCGGCAGCTTTTCAGCCAGGGCCGCGTGCCGGATTTCATCGGCGTCCCCACCGC
>CAXTXZ010000140.1:625-8410 GCA_964248015.1 uncultured Rhodopila sp.
GGCGGTACTCGCGTCCCTTGACGCCCTTGGCCGTCGCCGACGCGAGGCGGACCGCAAGCCGCGGGGCCGCGGGCCGCGCTGGGGGCGGGGGTGGCCGGGCGGGACGGCGACATGACAGCCGCCGCCTCGGCCTGCGCGGAGGCGGAAGCGGCGCGGCCCAGGGCCTCCATCCGGATGGGCGGCGCCGCCTTCGACGACTGGCGCGACGCGGACGACCTTTTGTGCGGATCGCTGGAAGTGCTGACAACAACCGGCAAGTATTTCTGGATACCGTTCGAGGCCGTCACCGCCTTGCAGCCCCATCCGGTGCGCCGTCCGCGCGACCTGTTCCTGCGGCGGGCCAGCCTGTCGGTGGCCGACGGTCCGCATGGCGACGTCTACCTGCCCGTGCTCTATCCCGCGCCGGACACGGTTTCCGACCAGTGCCGCCTGGGCCGAGCGACGGAGTGGGTGGATGGGCATCCCGGCGCGGTGCGCGGCGTCGGCCAGAAGATGTTCCTGCTGGGCCAGGAAGGCGTCCCCATGCTTCAGCTTGGCGCGGTCGAGGCCGGGGAATGACCCTTCGTCCGGTTCGCTACGGCTACCACAACGAGGCACGGGCAACGGATGTCCGCGTGCGGATGCCGCTGCTCGACCGGCTGCTGGATGATGCCCCCAAGGACACCGAGGACACGCCGCTCAATCTCGCCGCCGCCCAGCTTGCGCTGCACGACGCGGTTCGCCGCGACCTGGAGGGCTTGCTGAACGCCAGGCGGCCCTGGCGCGCGCTTCCGGCCGGGCATCAGGCGCTGCAAACCTCGCCGATCGGCTACGGGCTGAATGATTTCGCCGCCGGCGCGTTCAACGACGCGCAGGCCCGCCAGCGCCTGCGCGCCGAGATCGCCGAAATCATCGCCCGGTTCGAGCCGCGCCTGACGGAGGTCGTCGTGGAACTGGCCGACGCCGCGGGCGCCGATGCCACGCTGCGCCTGCGCATCCGCGGCATGATCCTGGCGGAGCCCGCCCCCGAACCGGTGGAGTTCACGACGTTCGTGCATCCCGCCACCGCTGATGTCGAGGTGCAGTGACCGGAATGTTCGACACCCTGCTTCGCTATTACGAAATCGAACTGAAAGCCCTGCGCGCCGACGCGGCCGGCTTCGCCCGCGCCTACCCCAAGCTCGCCGCTCGGCTGCGCCTGTCGGCCGCCAACGGTGGCGAGGCGACCAGCGATCCGCATGTGGAGCGGCTGCTGGAAGGCGTCGCCTTCCTGGGCGCGCGGGTCCAGCACCGGCTGGATGACGAGTTCCCGGAACTCACGGACGCGCTCCTGAGCGTGCTTTACCCGCATTACCTGGCGCCGTTCCCGTCCTGCCTGATCGCCTCCTTCAAGGGGCGGCCAGGGGCGACGGCCCCCGTTTCCGTCGCGCGTGGCGCGATGCTGGAAACGCCGCCGGTGCAGGGGGAAGCCTGCCGCTTCCGCACGACCGCTGCCGTCACCGTCTGGCCGGTCACGGTGGAGCAGGTGCGCTTTTCCGGCATGCCGTTGCCCGCCCCGGACAATCCCTACGCCCGGTCGGCTGTGGCGGTGCTGCAAGTCACCCTCCGCTGCGCCGTTCCCAACCTCGGTTTCGCCCAGCTTGGCATGGACCGGCTGCAATTCTTCCTGGGCGCTCCGGATTCCGCCAGCTTGCGGCTGTACGAGCTGCTGTGCAGCCATGCGGTCTCCGTGGCCTTCGCCCGCGGCGCGTCGGATTCCGCCCCCGTCATCGTCGCCGGCTCCACCCTCCGTCCGGTCGGCTTCGACCCGGAGGAAGCCATGCTGCCCTGGCCCGAGCGCGGCTTCTCCGGGTTTCGGCTGCTGAGCGAGTATTTCGCGTTCCCGCGAAAATTCATGTTCGTCGAGCTTGGCGGCATCCCCTCGGCGTCCTTCGGCAACACGATGGAAGTGTTCGTCTACCTGGACCAGGATGCGCCCGAACTGGTCCGCGCGGCCAACCCGCGCATGCTGCGACTGGGTTGCGCGCCGGCGATCAACCTGTTCGAGATGCCATGCGACCCGATCCCGCTGGATCACGCCGACACCGAGATCCTGGTCATTCCCGACCGGCGGCGGCAGGACGTGCTGGAGGTGTGGCAGGTCACCTCGGTGCGGGAAACCTGGGAAGGGGGCGGGCGGACGTGGCGTCCGTTCTACCGCATGACGCAGGGTTCCGCCGCTTCAGGGCCAACCTACCTGACGACCCGCCGGCCGTCGCCCGCGCCGCTGACCGGATCGGATGTGCTGCTGTCGCCGTGCGATCCCGACCTGGACACCAGCGCGGTGGCGGGCGCCAGGCTTTCGATCGACGCGCTGTGCACCAACCGCGACCTGGCGCCGCACCTGCAAAGCGGCGGGCCTGACACGCCGCTCCACCTCCTCAGCGGTGGCCCCGGCGTGGATGCGGTCCACGCCATCACGCCGGCGTCGCAGGTGCTGCGGCCCCGGCTGCGGGAACGGCGGTTCTGGCGCTTGATCTCCCACCTTGCCCTGGGCCACCTGTCGTTGTCGCGGGACGGCGGCGCGGACACGCTGAAAGAGCTGCTGCGCCTCTATAACCTGGGCGAAGCCGAGGCCGCCGAGGCCGCCATCAACGCCCTGCAAGGCGTGGCGGAGCGTCCCTACGCGGCCCGCGCGCCGGGCGCCAGGGCCGGGGCGTTCTGCCGGGGCCTGGAGGTTGACCTGATCTTCAACCCCCGTGAATGGCAGCCTCTGGGCCTTTACCTGCTGGCCGCCGTGCTGGACCGCTTCCTGGCGCTGCAAGGGCAGGTGAACTCCTTCGTTCGCACGCGCGCCATGCTGGGCGACCGCAAGGCGCCGGCGGCAAGCTGGCCGCCACGGGCCGGCAGCCGGGTGCTGCTGTGACGCCGGCAGTCCAAGGGACTGACCGGCATGCGCGTAGGGTTGGCGTGGCGGCTACGGGCAAAGGCAATAAAATACCGGCGGCCGTTGACCGGTCCGCCGGTCAACGTCAAGAGCCGCCGGCATGACGCCGTCAAGCCTTCTGGACCGTTTCCTCGGCCAGCCGCGCCGGTTTCGGTTCGACGCCGCCCTCCGCCTGCTGATGCTGTGGCGCAGGGAGGGGGATCCGGCTCGCGTCGGCCGGTTCAGGACGCCGCCCAACCTGTCCTATCCGTCCGCCGACGTGCTGTCGGTGATCCCGGATGCCACCTCGCGGCGGCCGGACGTGACGGTCGGCATGGCGGGCCTGACAGGCCCATCGGGTGTCCTGCCGCGCTACTACACCGAGCAGGTCATGCAGCAGGCGCGGCTGGGCGCCCACGGCCTGCATGTCTTCCTGGACCTGCTCAGCCACCGCATGATCGCGGCCTTCGGGCAGGCGGGGATCAAGTACCGCGCGCATCGTTCGGCGGAGCAGGCGGCGCTGGCGGACCGGCCCGACCCGCATCGCGGCGCCTTGCTGGCGCTGGTGGGCGAGGCGCGGGAACCAGGCGGCCGGAACCAGGACGTGCGGGACGTGATCCTGCATCACGCCGGCGCCTTCGCCGCCTGGCCGCGCTCAGCCGAGCGGCTGGAAGCCATCCTGTCCGACTGGGCGGGCCGCCGGGTGGAGGTGCGGCAGTTCGTCGGAAGCTGGCTGGACATACCGGAGCCTGAACAAACCCGGCTGCCAAGGGGGCGCGGCCAGGGAAGCCACGGCCAGGGAAACCACAGCCAGTTGGGCGTCAGCGCGGCCGTCGGCACGCGTGCCTGGGACCCGCAGTCAAGGATCATCCTGCGCCTCGGGCCGATGCCGCTCGCCGCCTTCCATGGCTTCATGCCGTGGGCGGCGGCGGCCAGCCAGATCGTCGAGATCACGCGCGCCTATCTCGGCCCCGCCGCGTCGTTCGCCATCAACCCGGTCATCGTCGGGCGGGACGTTCCCAGGCTGCGGCTCGCGCCAGGCGGACGGCTTGGCTGGGACACCTGGCTGCCGAAGGAAAACCGCGGCGACGCGGCGGATGCCGTCCTGTCCGCGCGCCTCATCGAGCGGCTGGGCAGGAAGCAGGCGGCATGAGCGATCGCCCTGGCTGGGGAGGAGGCTACCTGACCGGCGCCAGCTACCTGCCCGGCTGGTATGGCCAGCAGTCGCCCATGCACCTTGCCACGGCCTGCCTCCTGATGGGGGTGGCCTGTGACCTGCCGGCGGCAGACGAGCCGGTGCATTACCTGGAGCTTGGCTGCGGCCTCGGGTTCGGGGCGCTCGTGCTGGCGGCCAGCAACCCGTCCTGGCGGGTCACCGGCATCGACTTCAACCCGGCCCATGTCGCGCTGGCGCGCAGCGCGGCGCGCGATGCCGGCCTGGCCAATGTCGCCTTCCTGGAAGCGGACCTGGCGACCTTCGACGGGGAAGAGCCGGGGCGGCAGTTGCCCCAGGTCGATTTCGCCAGCATGCATGGCCTCTGGTCATGGGTGGCGCCGCCGGTCCGCGCCGGGATCGTCCGGCTGCTGGCCGCCAAGGTCAGGGCTGGGGGCGTCGTTCACCTCAGCTACAACAGCCTGCCGGGCTGGCAGGGCGTGCTCGCCTTGCAGAAAATCATGGCGCTGGGCGGCGGCGACCGGTCCGCCCCGGCGGAGCGGCGGGTGCGGCAGGGCGTCGCGCTGGCCCGCCAGCTTGCGGCGGCGGGCGCCATGCACCTGAAGGACACGCCGTTCGTCCGGCAGGTCATCGAGAAGATGGGCGACATGCCGTTCGAGTACCTGGCGCACGAATACCTCAATGAAGGGTGGAACCCGTGCTTCCACGCCGATGTCGCCGACGCGCTGTCCGCCGCCAAGCTGGACTGGGTCGGCTCTGCCTCGCTGCCGGAGAATTTCGCCACGCTGATGCTGACCGAGGCGCAGCGGGCGGTCCACGCGCAAAGCGACGATCCGCGGCTGCGCGAGCTGATCAAGGATAGCTGCCTGCCGCGCGGGCTGCGCCACGACGTCTTCATCCGCGGCGCGCAGGGGCTGCGGCCCGCCGTGCGCGACGAGGCGCTGCGCGACCTGGTCCTGGCCCTGACGACGCCGCCGGAGGATCTCGCGTACCAGGTCGAACTGCCGTCGGGCATCGCCTCGATATCCGCTGACTTCTACGCGCCCATGATCGCGGCGATGGCGCGGGAGCCTCGGAGCGTCGGCGAGCTTCTCGGCCTCGCGGCAACCGGAGGCGGCGACCCGCGCGAGCTTGTCGGCATGCTTGTGGGCGCCGGTTACGCCGTGCCGGTGGCCAGGCGCGGCCTTCCGCCCCATCCGGCTGCGGTGCGCCTCAATCGCCTGGCCTCGCGCTGGCTGGCCCAACCGGACACGTTGCAACGGCCTCTGGCCGCGGCCTCGGTGGCCTTGGGCGGCGGCTTTCCGGCAACCGCGATCGACCTGTTCGTGCAGGAGCGGCTGCAAGGCGGCGAGTCCGCGTCGGCGCTGGATCGCTGGGCCGAGAAGCTCGCCGGCGGCGCGCCCGAGGCTTCGAAGGCGGCGTTGCGCGGCACGCTCGCCCACAGCCTGGACGCGCGCATCCCGCTGATGCGCGCCGCGGGAGTCTTGTGATGCCGACCGCCCTTGATGCTGACCCTTTCACCATAAAGGGCAGTCGGCGTCGCGCGCAGGGTTGGCGTGGCGGCCGCGCGCCGAACAGGGACCATGCCAGTCGTCCTGGAAGGGTCACTGTCCGGGATGCCTGGCGTAACACGGCAAGCCGGGAGGCCTGCCGCCAAGGGGGTTGAACATGAGCGACTGGCTGCGCGAGCGGGCCCTGCTGCGGGTATGGAGCGACCTTGGCCCGCACGTCCTGTCCGCCGTGTCGATGTCGGCGCGCGAGGCCATCAGCGAGCCATACGAGATACAGCTTACGCTGCTGTCGAACCGGCCAAACATCGACCCGGACGAAGTGCTCTATCACGGCATGACGGTGGCGCTGCAACACGACGGGGAGCCGCAGCGCTTTTTCCACGGCATCGTCCAGTCCCTGGCCTGGGACGGGCATGCCGGCGGCCGCGGGCTGACCCGTTACAACGCTCGCCTTGTGCCGCACCTGTGGTTCCTGGGACAGACAGGCGACTGCCGCGTCTTCCAGAAAAGAAGCATGGCCGACATCATCCGCGCGATCATGGGGGAACACGAGCTGCCGCCGCCCGACTTCCGGCTGCGGAAAACCCATGGCGCGCGCGAATACGTCACGCAGTACAACGAAACCGACCTGCAGTTCGTCGCGCGGCTTTTGCAGGAAGAAGGCTGCTTCTATTTCTTCGAGCACAGCCAGGACAACCACTCCCTGGTCATCGCCGACGACAACAGCGCCTTCCGGCCGCTGGGATGCGGCCCGCTGCGCTTTGACGCCAGCGCCGAGGCCGACGAGGTGCTGACCGCCTGGCGCCAGCCGAAAGCCACCGCGCAGGGACGCGTCCGGCTGACCGATTACGACCCGGCGGCGCCCCGCAAGCAGCTTGACCAGACCCATCGCACCATCCTCAAGACCGGCGGCGCGTCCGCCCGCGACACCTTCCATTGGCCGGCCCTCAGCCATGACACGTCCGAGATCAACGACCGGGCGCGCTACCGGCTTGAGGCCGAGGAAGCCGCCGTGTCGCTGGCGCACGGCCAGGGCCGCCACCGCATGTTCACGCCGGGCTACGCCTTCACCCTGGCGGAAAACCCGCAAACCGGCGGGAGGGACGAGGCCTTCGTCCTGAGCGCCGTGCGGCACGCCGCCGTGGACGACACCATGCTGAGCGGCGGCGGCGGGACAAGCTACACGGCCTCCTTCACGGCGTTTCCGTCATCCGTGCCGTGGCGCATGCCGTTTTCCGTTCCCAGGCCTCGCATGGACGGCGTCCAGGCCGCCCTGGTCATCGGACCCGAGGGCACGCCCATCCACGCCGATCCCCTCGGGCGCGTGAAGGTGATGTTCTTCTGGGACCACAGGCGCGAGGCCGATCCCAACATGGCGATCTGGGCGCGGGTCATCTATCCCTGGGGCGGCGACGGCTGGGGATGGCAGTCAACGCCGCGCGTCGGGACGGAAGTCGCGGTCGCCTTCCTTGACGGCGACCCGGACCGCCCCGTCATCGTGGGCAGCCTGTACAACGGGCACGACAGCACGATCTTCAGCGAGTCGGACAAGACCAAGACCGGCATCCGGACGCGCTCCGTCCCGCGGGGAACCTCGTCCAACTTCAGCGAGCTTTCGTTCGACGACGCGGCGGGCCAGGAGGTTCTCTACATCCAGGCCGAAAAGGACATGAAAACCCTGGTCAAGAACGACCAGGAGCTGACGGTCAACCACTGCCGCATCGTCCATGTCAAGCAGGATGAAACGATTACGATCGACAACAAGCAGTCGATCGAGATCGGCGGCGGACGCGCCACGCTGATCAAGTCCGGCGACGACTCGCTGGAGCTGGGCCAGGGCAATGTGTCGATCGCCGCCGACGCCGGCGCGGTTGACGTCAACGCCATGCAATCGATCACTTTGACTGTCGGCGAAACGAGCGTGAAGATCGACCAGGCCGGCGTCACCATCAACGGCATGCTGCTTGATTTCTCCGCCGTCGCAAGCCTGAAGATGCACGGCGCGACGGTGCAGGCCAGCGCCGACGCCGCGATGATGATGTCGGCCGGGTTGATTACCCTGAACTGAGGTTCCGCATTCTCGTGTCGGTACGTCGTCAGATACTGTCGCTGGTCCGTGCCGTGACTGGTTTATAGGCAGCCGCGACCGGGCTTGAAAGGGCGGCGAAAATGCCAAACGTTGCCATATCTTGCGAAAGGCTTATCCTTGAAACACG
>CAXTXZ010000141.1:0-8399 GCA_964248015.1 uncultured Rhodopila sp.
ACGGACAGGTCATGCGCGACGAACAGGTAGGCCAGGCCCAGGCGATCCTGTAGATCCAGCATCAGGTTGACGATCTGCGCCTGCACCGAGACATCCAGCGCGGACACCGCTTCGTCGGCGACGATCAGCGACGGGTTCAGCGCCAGCGCGCGGGCAATGCCGATGCGCTGGCGCTGGCCGCCGGAGAAGGCATGCGGAAACCGGTTCAGGTACGCGCTCGGCAGTTGCACCAGTCGCAACAGCTCGGCGACGCGTTCGTTGCGCCTTGCCGTGTCGGTGACGCCATTGACCAGCAGCGGCTCTCCGATGATTTCCGAAATCGTCATGCGAGGGTTCAGCGACGAGAACGGGTCCTGGAAGATCATCTGCATCTGCCGGCGCAGCGGTCGAAGCTGCCGGGCGTTCAGCGGGGCAACGTCAACCTGGGCGCCGGAGGCAGTGCGGAAGCGGATTTCCCCGCCGGTCGGCTTGATGGCGCGCAGGATGCAACGTGATGTCGTGGTCTTGCCGCAGCCGGATTCACCGACCAGCGACAAAGTTTCACCCGCTTCGATCGAGAACGAGACGTCATCAACGGCTTTGACCTGCCCGGTGACGCGGCCCAGCACGCCCTGGCGAACCGGGAAGTGCTTGCGCAAGCCACGGACATCCAGGATCTGCGTCATGCGCTGTAGAGATGGCAAGCGGTGGCATGGCTCTCGCCGACCATGATTTCGGCGGGAACGGCTGTTTCGCACACGGCCATGCGTTCCGGGCAACGCGGATGGAACGGGCAACCGCCGGGGCGGGCGAACGGATGCGGGATCGATCCGGTGATGGTGGCCAGGCGGGACCGAGGCTCTGCCAGCACGCTGGGAATCGAGCGCAGCAGCGACTTCGTGTAGGGATGCCGGGGCGCGTGGAAGATCGCGTCAACCGGCCCTTGCTCCACCTCCTTGCCGAGGTACATCACGACGACGTCGTCAGCCATCTCGGCGATCACGCCCATGTCATGGGTGATGAGCATGACCGCGAGGTCACGCTCCCGCTGGATGCGGCGTATCAGCTCCAGGATCTGCGCCTGGGTGGTGACGTCCAGGGCGGTGGTGGGTTCGTCGGCGATCAGCACGCGGGGTTCGGCGGCCAGCGCCATGGCGATCATCACGCGCTGGCGCAGGCCGCCGGAAAGTTCAAACGAGTAGGCGTCGATGCGTTGCGCCGGGCGGGGGATGCCGACCATGCCCAGCAGGTCGATGGCCTTGCCGCGGGCCGCCCGCTTGCCAAGGCGGGCGTGCAGTTGGATGGCTTCCATCAACTGGTTGCCGACCGTGTGGAAGGCGGACAGGGCGCTCATGGGTTCCTGGAAAACCAGCCCGATCTCCCCGCCCCGGATCGCCCGCATCGCCCGGCCGTCCGCCGGCAACCGCGTCAGGTCCGTGGCCGAGCCGTCGGCATGGCGCAACAGGATTGCGCCGCTGACGATGCGGCCAGGGCGCTCGACTATGCGCAGGATCGAGCGCGCGGTGACGCTTTTACCGCAGCCGGATTCGCCGACAATGCCCAGCGTGCGGCCGACGCGCAGCTCAAAGGATGCGCCGTCCACGGCGCGGATCACGCCGTCACTGCTGAAGAAATGAGTTTGCAGGTCGCGCACCCGCAGGATGGGTTCAGCCATAGGGGTCGGCCGCGTCACGCAGCCCGTCGCCCAGGAAGTTGAACGCCAGGATCACCACGATGACCGGCACGGCGACGACCAGCAGCCAGGGCGCGAGCCCAAGGGTTTGCAGGTTCTGCGCGTCTTGCAGCAGGACGCCCCATGAAATCGCTGGCGGACGCAGACCAAGCCCCAGGAAGGACAGGGTGGTTTCGCTGATGATCATCGCCGGCAGCGCCAGGCTGACAGCGGCGATGATGTGCGACAGGAAGCTTGGCACCATGTGCTTGAAGATGATCCGCATGCGCGACGCGCCGGCCAGTTCGGCGGCGGTGATGAAATCTTCCTCCCGCAGCGCCAGGAAGCGGCCTCGGACGACGCGGGCAAGCTCGGTCCAGCCGATCAGGCTGATGATCAGGGTGATCGCGAAGTAGACCTGCTGCGGCGACCAGGAATTGGGCACGGCGGCAGCGAGGCCCATCCACAGGGGAATGGTCGGGATCGAGCGCAGGATCTCGATGACGCGCTGGATGACGATGTCGATCCAGCCGCCGTACAGCCCGGAGATGCCGCCCAGCAGGACGCCCAGGACCAGCGACATGACGACGCCCACCAGGCCGATGGTCAGCGACGTGCGGGTGGCCAGGATCAGGCGGGAGAACACGTCGCGGCCAAGCTGGTCGGTGCCGAGCAGGAACAGGGCGTCCTGGGGCCGGCTGTTGGCGACGCCGAGCAGGTGGATGTCTGTCGGGATCAGGCCGAACAGGCGGTATTCGTAGCCGTGTCCGAAAAGCACGAGCGCGCGGGGTTCGCTGGCGTCGGGCGCATAGGACAGCTTGAAGGTGCGAGGGTCGCGTTTTCCCTTCAGCGCGTTGACGGTGGGGCGAAAGTGGCCCTCGGCGTCGAACCAGTGGATCGGTTGCGGCGGGATGTAGCTTCGGGCGGCTTGGGTATCGAATGGTTCAGTATAGGCAATGGTGTCGGCGAACAGGGCAACAAGGTAGAACGCGGCGACGATCGCGGCGCTGACCAGGGCGAGCTTGTGCCGGCGGAAACGCCACCAGATGAGTTGCCGCTGGGTGGCGACCGCGACGCGGTTTTCCGCGAGGCTGACGCTCATGCCGGCGATCCCCACGGGATCTCAGTCGCCACGGCAACCGTTCGCGCATGGCGGCAGGCCGGGACGATCATCGGTGTCATTTCAACTGGCCAAGGCGGATGCGGGGGTCGATCCACATCAGCAGCAGGTCGGACAACAGGGTGCCGATGACCGTCAGCACCCCCAGCATCAGGATGATGGTGGAGCCCAGAAGCATGTCCTGGGAAATCAGGGAGTGCAGCAGCAAGGGGCCAACCGTCGGCAGGCTGAGGACGACGGAGATGATGACGCTGCCCGACACGGTGTACGGCAGCAGATAGCCAATGGTGGAAGCGAACGGGTTCAGCGCGGCCCGAACCGGGTATTTCATGATGACGCGGCGCTCGGCCAGGCCTCGGGCGCGGGCGGTCACGACGTAGGGGCGACGCAGTTCATCGAGCAGGTTGGCGCGCATGATGCGGACCAGTTGCGCCGTGCCGGCAAGCGCCAGGATCAGCATCGGCGCCGGAAGGTGCAGGCACAGGTCCCAGAGCTTGCCCCACGACCAGGGCGCGATCTGGTAGCCGGCGGAGAACAGGCCGCCGACGCTGACGTTGAAGACGCGCAGGCCGACATACATGATGATCAGGGCGAGCAGGAAGTTGGGCACCGCCAGCCCAATGAAGCCGAGGAACGTGAAGATGGTGTCGCCCACCGAATACTGGCGCACCGCCGAGTAGATTCCAACGGGGAGCGCCAAGCCCCAGGTGACGACGATGGCGCCAAGCGAGAGCAGGATGGTCAGCCAGAGACGGTCGCCGATGACCTCGGTGACGGGGCGGCCGTATTCGAAGGACTGGCCGAACTGGCCGTGCGCGACGAGGTTGAGCCACTTGACGTACTGCACCCAGATCGACTGGTCCAGGCCATAGGCGTGGCGCAAGGCATCGGCCTCGGCGGCGGAGATCGCGGTGCCCATGGCGGAGGCCTGCGCGACATAGGCATCGACGAAGTCTCCGGGCGGGAGTTGCAGGATGATGAAGGTGACAACGGTGATCGCCCAGATGGTGATCACCGCCAGTCCCAGCCGCCGGATCAGGTAGGCCAGCATCAGGCTTTGAAGTACCAGGTCTCAGGGTGGGAGTTGCCGGGCGTGCGGCAGTGCTGCGCGTTGCAGACCTGGCCGGCGATGTTGCCCAGCTTGTTGCTGACGAGGCGCACGCCCAGGCCGGCGGGGGACTGGCCGACGGTGCCGATGCCGTATTGCTGGTCCACGACGATCTTCCAGATCTCCTGGGCGTTGCGGTTGCGGCCTTCGGTTTTCAGGCTGGCGGCTTCGCTGAACAACTCCCAGATGCGCAGGATGTTGGGGTCGTCCGGCCTGTCGCCCTGGGTGCCGCCCGAGGCGTAGTAGCGGCCGTACTCGATGCCCATGTAAGCCTCGGCCGGATCGACCGGAATGGCATGGCGGGGGAACAGGTAAAGCAGTTCCGTGCCGCCGTTGTTCCAGATGAAGATGTGCGTTTCGTTGTTGCGCATGCGGGTCATCGCCAGGTTGCGCTCCAATTCGCGCACGTCGGCCTGGATGCCGATCTTCTGCCACTGGTCGGCGACCATCTCGGACAGCTTCGGGTAGGGCAGGAAGGCCTGGATGGCGACGATCTGGATGCGCAGGCGTTCGCCGTTGTCGGTCCTGACGCGGAAGCCGGCGCTGTCTTTCCTGCTCAGGCCGATCTTGTCCAGCAGGGCGTTCGACTGCTTGATGTCGAGCGTGGACCATTTCTTGCGCCATTCCGGCCCCGGATTCTCCGGCCGGGATTCGCCCGGCACGGCGGAGCCTGGGGTGCCGACGCCGAGCCAGAAGGTTTCGTTGAGCTGGTCCCGGTCTATGCCCATGGACAAAGCGCGCCGGAAGTCGGCGTTGGTCAGCCATTTGCGGATTTCCGGGTCGGACTTGAAGCTTTGGTTGACCTGCAACAGGAAGTCGGCGCCCGCGAAACCAAGGTCGAGGTGGACCTTGTAGTTTCCTTTCTTCTCGTTATCCAGCAGCACCGGCAGCTTGCCGATGTCGATGTGGCGCTCCTGCTCGTCGTACTCGCCGGCCATGGCGCGCAGGTTGATGACCTCAAGGTTCTCGCCGAGGTTGAGTTGCACCTTGTCCAGATAGGGAAGCTGGTTGCCTGCCGTGTCAACGGCGTAATAAAACGGGTTGCGCTCCAGCAGCCAGACCGGGTTGTTGATGGACTGGACTGTCTTCCAAGGGCCAAGCGTCGGCAGTTCGGTGTTGAGCGACCAGTCTTTCTTGAAGTGGAGCATTTGCAGCCAGTTCTCGAAGCCCTCCTGCTTGGCGCGGGCGTTGATCGCTTCCAGGGACGAGTATTTCGGCAGGAACTGCTTCAGGTAATGGGCGGGAGAATAGGCGCCGAAGCTGAATTTCTGCGATTGCCGCACCGATTGGCCGCCACCGATGTTGGTGTCGCCCGCCATCATTTGCTCGAACAGGTAGTAGGGCACGTCGAATTCAAAGCGGACGGTGGTTTCGTCCTGCTTGACGATGCGGCCGGGCTTGCCCCTTGGCTGCATGTCGGGGATGGTGGTTGGGACGATTTCGCGGTTGCCGTAGATGTCCTCGAACCAGAAAACGAAGTCGTCAGCGGTGAACGGTGCGCCGTCGGACCACTTCATGCCGCGGCGCAGATGCAGGGTGTAGATCTAGCAATACTCCCTAAGATAATAAAAAATTGCGACGGAGGGAACGATCTTGCTGCCATCCGCGCTCCAGAAGAAACATTTGTCTGAAGCATTGATCCGGTTGGCGTTCTCCACGTCGCCGGGGCCGGTGAAGGCGCGTCGCCAGGTGCCGCCGTACTTGCCGATCTCGTTCAGGGGCTGCCAGACCATGGGTTCGGCGGGCACCCGGTCAGCCACCGGCGGCAGCTTGCCGGCCTTCACCCGCTCGGCCAGCATCGGGGCCTCCTGGAACGTCTTGGGCCATTTCGCCGGGTCGGTGACCATGGCAGGGCCTTGCAGCTCACCCACCAGGCCCGAAGCGGCCAGGTCCGCCTCGGCGCGGGCGGCTTCCGTCAGCAGGGCCATCGCGGCCGGGCTGGCGGCGAGCGCGGACAACAGGCCTCGGCGCGAGAGGTTGGGCATGGACGTGGTTCCCCGGCTTTTTGTTGCGCTGGTTTTACAGCGGGATCGGTTGCGCGAGAAGGGGGGAGGACGGCACGATGGCGCGGGAGGATCATGCCATGGCTTACGAACACATCCTGGTCGAGCGGGAAGACGGCGTCGGCATCGTCACGCTGAACCGGCCGGAGGTCTTGAACGCGATGAACCGTCGCCTGTCGGCCGAACTGGCGGATGCCGTGAAGGCGCTGGACGCGGACGACTCGATTGGCTGCCTCGTCGTCACGGGCAGCGGCGAGCGGGCGTTCTCGGCCGGCGGCGACATCCATGAGCAGCGTGAGGACGACCGGCTTTACTCGGCGGAGCAGCTTGATGCGATGAGCGACCCTCGGCGGAGCTGGGACATCGTGGCGACGCGGAAGCCCTCGATCGGGATGATGAACGGGCTGGCGTATGGCGGCGCGGCGGTGCTGGCGTCATCGCTAGACATGCGGGTGGGCTGCGAGGGCACGAAGTTCCGCTTCCTGGCGGCGGCATACGGGCGGATCAACAGCACCTGGAGCCTGCCCAACCAGGTGGGCTGGCCGATCGCCAAGGAACTGCTGTTCTCGGCGCGGGTGGTGGAGGCGGAGGAGGCTTACCGGAGCGGGGTGCTGAACCATCTGGCGCCTCGGGCCGCGCTGCGCGCGAAGACGATGGAGCTGGCGAAGATGATCGCCGGCAACCACCGAGGCGCGGTCATGGGGGTGAAGGCGTTGCTGCTGCGGCAGTCCGGCCAAGGGTATGAGGCGCAGTGGGCGATGGAGCGGGAGTACACGACGCACGTGATGCGCGGCGCCAAGGCCGAGGACGCGTTCCCGGACTTCATCGCGCGGAAGGGGCGGGGATAGGGATTCTTGTTTTGCAGGCATGAAGCCGCGATACTGCGGACATGCAGCGGATCGTTACCCTGTCGGAACGCAAGGCAGCCGAGGCGGTTCGGCGGCGGGATGCGGTGGCAACCTTGGCCGTCGGGTTGTCGGCCTATGCGCGGGCGCATGGCGGGCGGTTCCTGTTGTACGGTTCCGCCGCGCGTGGGACGATGAAGCATGGCAGCGACGTTGACCTGCTGCTGGATTTCCCGGACGACGCACTGACCGATGCCTGGAATTTCGCCGAAACGGCGTGCTGGGATGCCGGGTTGGAGCCTGACCTGTTGCCACTTGGATGGTGCAAGGCGGCGTTTCTGGAGCATATCGCCCCGGATGTGCGAGTGCTGCCATGAGCGATGCCCGCTGGTTCGAGATCGAAGCCGCGGTGGCTGCTTCGGTGAAGCACTTCTCCGGCGCGGGTTCCATCTTTCGCAGGTTGTCGATCCCGCAGCCTCCCGACGAGCGATATGTGATCGAGATGGCGTTCATGCATGCAATGCAGGCAGGGCAAACGTCCATGGAGACGGCGTTGTTGCGCATCCTTGATCTTTGTGCCGAGGAAGCGCCCACCGGGGCCAGATGGCATGCCGACTTGATCACTCGGGCTGCCAGCGCCCTCGGCAATCGGCCAGCCATCCTGGACGAGGCGGCTCGGCGGGCAGCGGACATGACCCGCAGGTTCCGCAGCGTGGCGGCTCACGCGTATGACGCTTTTGATCATGCCCAGGCGGCTGGCGCGGTGGGGGGCGCGACCTTGCTCGTGGCTCTGCTGCCTGCGGCGATAGCCGGGTTCCGCAAAGCGCTTGATCCATGACGCTGGGGCATGGCGTCCGCATGACCGTCGTGGGTTGCTGGCGAACGCCGCGGCACGGCGGCAGGGAAAGATTGGCCAGGCTGCCGTCACTGGCATCTGGAGTCCGGCCCGCCGCGCGGTAAGCTTGGCGTTTTATGCCATGCCGCATTCAGGACGCAGTCATGAACTCACACGAACCAGACGCCGCCGCACGTAACGCCGACAACGAAATCCTATCGGATAGGGCTTGGCGCATGGGTCAGCACGTCAGGGGCGGCGATTGCGTCACGGCTGTCGCCGGCAGAATGTTTCTCGCCATCGTCCTATCCCTCTGGACAACGTTGGCGAGCGCTCAAGGCATCCCCTCGGCGCCTGGCTTGGCGCCGATTGAAACCGGAACCAAGGTTGAGTTCGTCGCCAAGGTTCCCAACAGCACGGGGGTTCGGTATGAGGCGGGGAGTGGCGTGCTGTTCGTGCCGCCTGGCCAGGGGCGCAAGCCCGGCGCCGTGATCATCAACAGCAGCGGCGGGGTGCAACCGCATACAGAATTATTTTGGGGCCGTTTGTTGGCGGCCAACGGCATCGCCGCTCTTGTGGTGGACAGTTTCGTCCCTCGGAACGTGCGTCGGACCGATGACGATCAGTCCCGCATGACCCAATCCCAGTCCGACGCCGACGCCGTGGCCGCATTCCGCGTGCTGGCCGCTCGGGCAGACGTCGATCGCGATCGAATCCTCGTGATGGGGATGTCCAAGGGAGGAGCCACCGCGCTGAACAACGCCCTGCCGGGCCATATGGCATGGCTTGGCGCGAGGGATATTGTCTTCGCGGCCCATATCGCCCTCACGCCCGGAG
>CAXTXZ010000142.1:0-8386 GCA_964248015.1 uncultured Rhodopila sp.
GTACTCGCTGATGCGGTTGTTCAGCACGCCCTTGCCGGTGATGACGCCCTTCTTCGCGCCGTTCCCGGCGGTGGCGTCATCCTTGAAGTACTGCACCAGGGTGCCCGGTTCCGGACCCTCGAACAGGATCTTTGCTTTGCCCTCATAGAGCTGTCGGCGGCGGGCCATAGCGGGGTCCTTTTGGTGGTCACCGCAAGGGGCGGCGGGGCGGGTATAGCAGCGCTCACCCGGCGCTAAAAGGCCGGACGGGCTTGAACGCCGCCTGATGCGGCGGGCCGTCGGCGAACAGCCACACAGGCTCCCCTTGATCCGGCAACACGAGAAACGAGGAACACACGGTGCCGAAGCCGCCACGGGGCACGATGTTGATCTGCTCCGCCGCATCGCCGCCCTGGTCTTCCAGGATGCGCCGCCAGGCCGTCCAGTCCGCCAGCCCAACCGGTGCGGCGGCTTGCAGCCGTGGCAGGTGCCTGGCCGTCCGGGGACTGTCCAGGTCGTTCGGGTCGTGGGCGGTCACCATGGACACCCCGGCCGGCAGCGTCTCCGCCCGCGGCCTTCCGTGCCCCACGCCCCGGACGAACACCGCCCCGGCACGGTCGGCCAGCACCATGTTGAAGCCGCGCCATTCCGCCGCGTCCAACCGGATCAGGGCGCCCGCCGCCTCCGCCGCCGTCGGGTGCGCCAGCGCCAGCAACGGCAGCTCCCCCCGGCTGCGCTTCCCCGCCGCCGGCCCGAGCGTTCCCGGCCGGTTGAGAACCGCCGCGACAACCCCATGGCGGTTAAGCCCCATCCAGGTGCCGCCCGCCGCGCGGTCCCGCCCGCCGATGATCCCGGGCCAGTATTCGTCCGGAGGGTCCCACGCACGGTCCACCCGCTCATCGCGGTTGGCGGCCAGCAGGACGCGGTTGGGACGGACAAGGACAACAACGGTGCACACGCTGTCCCCTTACGCCTTTCTCACCCCCCAGAACACCGGCGCCGATCCCTTGACCAATCCCGTCACGTTCGACCGCCAAGCCGCATGCGGCAGATACTGCCCCAGCGGGATGCTCGGCACCGAGTTGAACGCCGCCGCCTGGAACAGGGCCTCCTGCTTGCGGCGCTCCGCGTCGTCGGGCGCATCGACCCAGGCGTCATAGGCGGCCTCCAGCGCCGGATCGTCCGGCCAGCCGAACCAGGCTTTGGACCCGTTGCTGCGCAGCGTGTTCGCCAGCAGGGGATCAACCCATTCCGGCCCTGGCGCGCCCGCCGGGAACATCGACCAGCCGCCTTTCTCCAGCGGCTCTTTCGAGGGACGGCGCTGCACCACCGTCCCCCAGTCGGTCATCTGGTCATCGACGTTCAGCCCGACCTTGCGGAAGGCGTCCACCACCACCGTGCTGAACGCGTTGTAGGCAAGCTGGTCCGTGGGATGCAGGTAGACGATCCTCTCGCCGCCATACTTCGCCGCGTCCAGCATGCGCTTCACCGCGTCGATGCCGTGCGGCTTGCGGACGAAATCCATCCCCGCCTCGTTGGCCGAGGGCGCGTTCGGCAGGAAGAACCCCATCGGCGCGCGCCATGTGGAAGGGTCCTCGCCCATGGCCGCCAGCATCACCTCCCGCTGGTCGATGGCCGCGAACATGGCGCGCCGGACGCCCGGATTGCTGGTCGGCGCGTTCAGGTGGTTGGGACGCAGCACGCCCACCGTGCCGTACAGGTCGAGCAGCCCCGTCGTCACCCCGCTCGCCCGCTTCAGCATCGGCAACAGGTCCGGCTGCGGCAGCTCCAGCCAATCGACTTCCCCCGCCGTCAGCGCGTTCGCCGCCGTGGCACTGTCCGGGATGACCCGCCACTCCACACGGTCCACGAACACCCGATGGCCGCCCGCCGTGTAAGATGCCGGCTCGTCGCGCGGCTTGTACTGGTCGAACCGCTCGAACGCGGCCGAAGCCCCGGAGACATACTCCCTCGGCAGGAACCGGAACGGCCCGCTGCCGACGATCTCCGTCACCTGCTTGAACGGATCGACCGTGCCGGCGATGCGCTCCGGCATCATGACCGGCTGCGGCTGCACTTTCGACAGGAAGTAGGGCAGCAGCGGCATGGGCCTGCGAAAGCGCCAGGAAAGGGTGCGGTCGTCCGGCGCGTCCAGCGTGTCCAGCCGAGCGTTGATGGTGGCGCCGGCCGCGTCGCGGGCCATCCAGCGCTTCAGGCTGGCGAGGCAGTCCCGCGCCAGCACCGGCGTCCCGTCGTGCCACAGCATCCCGTCCCGCAGCTTCATCGTCCAGCGCTTGCCGTCGTCCTCGACAACATGGCCCTCGACCATCTGCGGCCGGGGCACGAAGGCCTCGTCACGGCCGTACAGCATGTCGTAGACCATGAAGGCGAAGTTTCGCGTGGTCGTCGCCGTGGTCCACACCGGATCGAGGCTGGTCAGGTTGTTCTGCGGCACGAAGATCAACGGCTTGCTGCCAGCCGAGAGGGCCGGCCGGGCAAGCGTGACCGCCGCCGAGCCAAGGAATGCGCGTCGCTTCATGATGGGCGTCCTCCGGTGTTCCTTGCCGCCGGCCTCTTGTCGGGCCATGCGGCAACATGTGCTATCCCGATACGATAGCACAGTGTCACGAAGCGGTCGAAGCCCGCGTTAGCCGGCGGTGGGTGGCGCGGTCACTCAGCCGCCTCCGCCAGCCTGCTGGTCCTGGTGCGCGTGCGCAGCGTCACGAATTCCTCGGCCGCCGTCGGGTGGACGCCGATCGTCCGGTCGAAGTCGGCCTTGGTCGCCCCCATCACCACGGCGATCGCCAGCCCCTGGATGATTTCCGCCGCGTCCTCGCCCAGCATGTGCGCGCCGACCACTTTCTGCGTGGCGGCATCGACGACAAGCTTCATCAGCGTCTTGCGCCCACGTCCCGACAGGTTGTGCCGCATCGGGGTGAACTTCGTCACGTAGACATCGACAGGGCCAAGCGCCATGGCCTGTTCCTCCGACAGCCCGACCGAGCCGACCGGCGGCGTGGTGAACACCGCCGACGGCACGTTCCGGAGCGAGATGTTGCGGGGGTTGCCGCCAAACAGCGTGTCCGCCAGGGCATGGCCCTCGGCCGTCGCGACCGGCGTCAGGTTCACCCGGTCCGTCACGTCGCCCAACGCATGGATATGCGGCGTCGTCGTGCGAAGCTGCTCATCGACCCTGACGGCCTCCTTCGCGTTCAGTTCCACGCCCGCCTTCTCAAGGCCGAGGCCCTTGACGTTGGCGCGCCGCCCGGTGGCGAAGAACACGCAGTCGGCGCTGATCGCCTGGCCGTTGCCATAAGTCAGGATGCGTTGCCCGCCATCCGCCGTAATGCCTTGCGGCGAGCAGTTCGGGTGCAGGACGATCCCCTGGGCGGCCAGCGCCTCCGCCATCGCTTCCCGCAGGTCCTGGTCGAAACCGCGCAAAGGCAGCGGTTGGCGGTACACCAGATGCACCTCCGCCCCCAGGGCGCGGAAGATGTTGGAGAACTCCACGGCGATGTAGCCCGAGCCGACAATCGCGATCTTCCGGGGCATCGCCTTCAGGTAGAACGCATCGTCCGACACGATGCCCAGTTCCGCGCCGGGAATGTCGGGCCGCTCGGGATAGCCGCCGGTGGCGATGACGATGTTCCCGGCGGTGACGCGCTTGCCGGCGACCTCGACCGTGTGCGGATCAAGCAGGACCGCCCGGCCGTCGAACACGGTTGCCCCCGCTCCGGCCAGCAGCTTGCGGTAGACGCCCTCCAGCCGGGTGATCTCGCGGTCCTTGGCGGCGATCAGCTTGCCCCAGTCGTGCGTGCCCTTCGTCATGGCCCAGCCAAACCCGGCCGCGTCCTCGGCCCAGCCGCCGTATTCGCCGGCCTGCACCAGAAGCTTCTTGGGCACGCAGCCGATGTTGACGCAGGTGCCGCCCCAGAAGCGTTCCTCCGCGATGCCGACGCGCGCGCCATGCCCGGCCGAGATGCGCGCGCAGCGCACCCCGCCCGAACCGCCGCCGATCACGAACAGGTCGAAGTCCATCCCCGCGCTCCCTTTTCCCGACCGGCCTAATGTGTGGCGCGGGCGTAGGCGGCGCAAGTTGCTCCGTGTTTGACGAGCCGCGTGGTTCAGGCACACTCCCGTCCCGAGGGCGCCAACGCGCGTGCCGATGCGACAAAAAGACCATCAAGAGAGGGATAAACCATGGCCTACGCCGCAACGTCCGGCCCCTGGTGGCGCGAGCCCACCAAGGACCACTGGTACGCCTTCATAGCCGCCTGGCTCGGCTGGACCCTGGACGCCTTCGACTTCACCGTGTTCCTGTTCCTGCTGGTGCCGATCGCCAAGGAATTCCACGCCGACCTGACCCTGGTGGTCCTGGTCGGCTCCCTGACCATGTGGATGCGCTTCGCCGGCGCCCTGGCCGCCGGCTGGATGGCCGACCGGATGGGGCGGCGCGCGCCGTTGATGATCTCCATCCTGTGGTATTCCATCTGCAACTTCATCGCCGGCTTCTCGCCCACCTTCCTGTTCCTGCTGGTGTTCCGCACCTTGCTCGGCATCGGCATGGGCGCGGAATGGCCGGCGGGGGCCGCGCTGGCGACGGAAAGCTGGCCGGCCCGGTCGCGCGGCCTGATGTCCGCCGTCCTGCAAGGCTCCTGGGCGCTGGGGTACTTGGTCGCCGCCGTGCTGTACGCGACCTGCTACGATTTCCTTGGCTGGCGCGGCATGCTGTGGATGGGCGTGCTTCCGGCCCTCGCGGTTGTCTGGATACGCGTCTACGTCAAGGAATCCGACGTCTGGACGGAAAACCAGCGGCAGCAGACGGAGCGGAACGCCAAGGTCAAGGTTCCCCTGGCCGCCATTTTCCGCAAGGGCGTGCGGTGGAACACCATCACCTGCTGCTGGTGGCTGATGAGCGCGTTCACCGTGTACTACTCGATCTTCGGGTTGTTCGCGACCTACATGACGCGCGAACTGCACCTGACGGCGTCGGAGGTGGGCTGGCCGCTGGCGTTCTCCAACGGGCTGACCTTCCTGGCGAGCTTCCTGTGGGGCAGCCTGTCGGACAGCATCGGCCGGCGGTGGGCGATGATCATTCCGGCGATCATCGGCGCCGCCATCGCGCCGATCTATTTGCTGACCACGGACTACACGACGATCGTGATCGCGTTCTCGATCCAGGGCGCGTTCGCGGGCGCGATCTACGGCATCAACCCGAGCTACAGCAATGAACGCTTCCCGACCGAGATCAGGGCCACGGCCGCGGCGTTCTGCTACCACATGGGCGCTGTCGTGGGCGGTTTCGTGCCGCCAGTCCTGACCTACTTCGCGGTCGAGCGGCAAATGGGATTTGCCCTGCCCATGTTGATCGGCACGGTGGGCGGCCTGATCAGCTTCGTCATCACGCTGTTCTTCAGTCCGGAAACGAAAGGCATGGTGATGGTGGCCGACCTGGCGGCGGCGGAGTGACCGGCCTGCCTTGACCCGCGGCATGGGTCGCCACGCGGGCAAGGCGTGCCTGGGCGCGGGACTTGCCATGCCAAGCCTCCCGCCCAGGCCCCGAACGCGCTGGCCTGCTTGTGCCAGGCCCGGCGCGGCGTCAGGCGTTCGCCGTCAGGTCCCAATTCCCCCGATCGCCAGGTACTTGATCTCCAGGTAATCCTCGATCCCGTACTTGGAGCCTTCCCGCCCAAGCCCCGAGGACTTCATCCCGCCGAACGGCGCCTCGGCCGTCGAGATGATCCCCTCGTTGATGCCGATGATGCCGTATTCCAGCGCCTCGCCGACCCGGAAGATCCGCCCTATGTCGCGCGAGTAGAAGTAGGCGGCCAGCCCGAACTCGGTGTCGTTCGCCAGCCGGATCGCCTCTTCCTCGGTCTTGAAGCGGAACAGGGGCGCGACCGGCCCGAATGTTTCCTCGTGGAAGATCGCGGCGTCGCGCGGCACGTTCGCCAGCACCGTCGGCTCGTAGAAGTTGCCGCCCAAGGCATGCTTCCTGCCGCCGGTGACGACGGAAGCGCCAAGCGAGAGGGCGTTGGCGACGTGTTCCTCGACCTTTGCGAGGGCGGCGGCGTTGATCAGCGGACCCTGCGAGACGCCAGGCTCCATGCCGTTGCCGACCTTCATCGCCTGCACCGCCGCCTTCAGCTTGGCGGCGAAGGCATCGTAAACGCCATCCTGCACCAGGATGCGGTTGGCGCACACGCATGTCTGCCCGGTGTTGCGAAACTTGCTGCCCATCGCGCCGACTACGGCGGCATCCAGGTCGGCGTCGTCGAACACGATGAACGGCGCGTTGCCGCCCAGCTCCATGCTGGTCTTCTTGATGGTCGGGGCGCACTGCGCCAGCAGCTTCGCGCCGACCTCGGTCGAGCCGGTGAAGGACAGCTTCCGCACCAGGGGATTGGAGGTCAGTTCCCCGCCCATGGCGGACGACCCGCCGGTCAGCACGTTGCACACGCCCGGCGGCATGCCCGCGCGCTCCGCCAGCACCGCCAGCGCCAGGGCCGAGAACGGCGTCTGCGAGGCCGGGCGTATCACCCCAGTGCAACCCGCCGCCCAGCCGGGGCCGGCCTTGCGGGTGATCATCGCGGCGGGGAAGTTCCATGGGGTGATCGCCGCGAACACGCCGCTCGGCTCCTTCAGCACCAGGATGCGCCGGCCCTTGGCGTTCTGCGGGATCGTGTCGCCGTAGATGCGCTTGGCCTCGTCGGCGAACCAGTCGATGAAGCTGGCGGCGTAGGTGATCTCCCCCTTGCTTTCCGCCAGCGGCTTGCCCTGTTCGGCGGTCATGATCAGCGCCAGGTCGTCGGCGTTGGCCAGCATCAGGTCCGACAGCTTGCGCAGGATCGCCCCGCGCTCCTTCGCCAGCAGCCCGCGCCAGCCGGGATAGGCGCGGTTCGCCGCCTCGATCGCCCTGCGGGTCTCGGCCGCGCCCATATTGGGCACCTCGCCCACCGCCTCGCCCGTGGCGGGATTCTTCACGGTGATGCCCTGGCCGCTGTCGGCCTCGACCCATTTGCCATCGAGGTAGTTCGCCTGCCGGAACAGCGTCGGGTCCTTGAGCGGCAGCGCGGAAACCGTGTTCAGCATTGTGTATCCTCCTTTTCCGGTGTTGCCTCATACATAGCTGAGCAAAGGCCCGCTGTCATGGCCGGCTGTCCTTGCGGTCTTTCCAAAGCGTCGCATTTCGCGGTCAACTGCAACCATGAACGTCATCCTTTCGCCCCAACCCGCCTCGTCATGGGATAGCTATCGCCGGCTGCCGGCCAGCCACCAGTTGCTGCTGCGGCTAAAGAGCCTGCTGCTTTTCCCTGGGCCGAAAAACGACTTCCTCGATTGCCTCAAGGCGACCGGCATCAGATCGCCCACGGGCAAGGCCTGGTCGTCCCAGGCAGCCAATCCCATCCTGGACGATCTCGTCCGCCAAGGCCTGTTGAGCGAGCGCCTGACCTGCCCGGCGGCGCTGCTGCACCCTGTCGCGATGGATGCGGCGTCGTCTGGCGATGCCAAGGCTCTCGCGGCGGCGATCCGCCGAACCTTTCCCGTGCAGCGTGGCGGCCCTTACTCGTACATCCACGCGTTTGACCGCGATGCCCTGTTCCGGCTGATCCGGCTGGCGGTTTACACCAATGAGGAGGATGAGTTCAGCAAGAACAGCGCGCTGTGCGACAAGGTGCTGGCGCCGTTCCGCACCGCCGATTTCCTGCTTGCCGCGTTTCACGACGCGCCCTTGGCCCTAGACTGGATCGCCAGCCGCCACGCCTCGATCCAGGTTCCGCTGCTTGAGGCAAGGCTGCATGGCTTCCTGCTGACCGGCAACGCGGACCCGGACCTCCCGAGGCTGGTTGCCCACAGCCGGACGCAGGCCCACCAACACGGCGCCTCGGACCTGCGGCTCCTGCTGCTGCGGCATGGCTTGCTGGCCGGCCGGATGGACGAGGTCCAAGCAGACATCGCGGCGCTCCCCGAGAATGAGGCCGATGCCCGCGGGATG
The DNA here is from genome assembly GCA_964248015.1 of uncultured Rhodopila sp. Lineage (GTDB taxonomy): Bacteria > Pseudomonadota > Alphaproteobacteria > Acetobacterales > Acetobacteraceae > Rhodopila. The sequence goes on from CAXTXZ010000142.1 coordinate 7,976, forward strand.
CTGCAAGCCAGCCTCGCGTTCCTGCAAGGCGACAACGACGCCGCCTTGCGGCACGCGCGGGAGGCGCTGAAGCTGCGGCGCAAGCGCCTGGGCAAGCGCAAGCTGTTCCTGCCAGACGAGCACGGCGTGTTCTTCCTGATGGCGCTGCTGCGCGCCAACGACGCGGCGCTGCATGCCGAGATCCAGGCTGGGCTTGACGCCGCGCTGCCCGCATCCCGCGAAACGGCTCCCGACGCCAGCCTGCTGGCGATGCAGGCGCTGCTCTGGCTGGTTCAGGGCCTGGAGGCGAAGGCGCGCGACCTGCTGGCGAAGCTGCGGACCGCGATGCCCATCGCGCCCTTCTCTATCGCTTGCGTCGCGCTGGCGGAGCATGCGCTGGATGCCGGCCTGTCACGCGCGCACGAGAAAGAC
>CAXTXZ010000143.1:0-6430 GCA_964248015.1 uncultured Rhodopila sp.
GGCAAGGCGGGAGACGCCGCTCATCAGTTCCGTCTCCGCCGGCGCCGCCGCCGGCGCAAGCGCGACGCCATGGTGATAAGGGCGCCACCGCAGCACCAGCCGCGTCCCGGACACCGCCAGCCCGGCTTCGACCCGCACCGGCTGCAAGCCGCCGCCGGGAACCCGCAATTGCGTCAGCCCCGTCACGCTGTCCGCTGAACCGTCGATCGACGGCTGGCCGCCCTCATCCCCCGGAGCAAGGTTCTCGACAATGGCTCGAAGGGTGCGATCCACCGCCTCCAGGTCGGTCTTGCCATCGGACATGCGCGCGTCCTGCCTCCAGGCGGTCAGGCCGAAGCGGACAGTCCCGCTCAGGCCAGCCAGCAGGAAACCGAAGACCGCGAGCGCCACCACCATTTCCAGCAGGGTGAACCCGGCGGCGTGGCGCGGCCTCATCCGCCGACCTGTTCCGTCTCCAGCCGCACGTCCCGCACGGTGGCGCCGTCCTTCCAGGTGATCCAGACGCTGACGCCATACAACACCACCGGGAATGACGAGGCGGAACGTGGCCCCACCAAACCAACCGGACGCATCGACGCCGAGGCGACCGGCGCCACCCGCAAGCGCCATCGGAAGCCGCCGCCGTCATCGCCCTGCCAGTCGCCGGCCGCCAGCTTCGCGCCATGCACGGCCGCCGCCAGGCGCGACTTGCCGCGCACGATGGCCTGATCGTACATCGTCGCCGTCTGCGTCTCGTGCAGGCCGCTGCCCACCGCCTCGAACAACGCCCCCGCCGCCACGCCGGCGATGATCAGCGCGATGATCACCTCAAGCAGCGTGAAGCCCTTCATCCCGAGGCCAGGTTGTTCAGGCTGAGCATGGCGGTCATCAGCGACGCCACGATGCCGCCAACCGCCACGCCCATCAGGATGGTCATCGCCGGAACCAGCAAGGATGTCAGGCGCTGCGTCGCGAGCCGGGTCTTTTCCTCGTGGATGTCCGCCGCGCGCAGCGCCATCGCGCCAAGCTGCGCGGTTTCCTCGCCAAGCCGCAGCAGATGGATGGTGCGCCGCGGGAACACGCCAGCGTTTTGCAGTTCCGTGGTCAGCGCGCCGCCGCCCCGCGCGGCCAAGGTGGCGCGGTCCACGGCGATCCGCGCGGCCCGGTTGCCCACCGCGTCGCGCACGATGCCCAACGCCGCGATCAGCGCGACGCCGTTCAGCAGCAGCGTGCCCAGCACCCGGGTGAACCGCGCCGCGAGCACCTCCTTCATCAGCCCGCCGATCACCGGCAGGCGCAGCAACAGCCGGTCCACCCTCAGCCGCGCCGGCTCCTGCCGCAGCGCCATCCGCGCCGCCAGCGCCAGCGCCAGCGCCAGCGCCAGCAGCAGCCACCCGTCGTCCCGCACGAACCCGCCCGCCGCGATCAGGAACTGCGTCGAGGCCGGCAGCGCCGCGCCGCTCTGCTCGAACATCGGCACGAACTGAGGCAGCACCTCGGTCAGCAGCAGCGTCACCGCGCCGATCATCGCGACGAACAGCACCGCAGGATAAATCAGCGCCGAGGTCACGGTCGCCGCCAGCGCCCGCTGCCGGTCCAGCAGGTCGGCGATGCGCGCCAGGGTCGGCCCCAGGTTGCCGCCCGCCTCGCCCGCCCGCACCAGGCCGACATGCATCGCCGGGAAGCTGGCCGGATAGCGTGCCATGGCCACCGACAAGGGGCTGCCGTCCCGCACCGCTTCCCGCAAGCCGCCGACTGTCTGCCTGATCCGCGCCGAGGCTGTTTCCTGCAAGTAGCGCAGCGCCCGGTCCAGGTCCTGCCCGGCCGTCAGCATCGTCGCCAGCTCCCGGATCAGGTCGGCCACATCCTGCTTGCGCAGCCCGCGCCCGCCGCCCAGTTTCACTTGCGTCCATCCGGGCCAACGAGCGGCTTTATCGGCCGGTTCGGCGCGCAGCGGCATCGTGCCCTGGCGTTGCAGGCGAACGATCACCTCGGCCTCGGTCGCGGCTTCCATCAACCCCGCGAGCCGTTCGCCGCCCGCGCCGATCGCCGTGTAGCGGAACATCGTCATGCGTCGGCTCGGATGCTGCGGGTGACTTCCTCCAGGGTGGTCTCACCGGCCAGCGCGGCGGCGAGGCCCGCGTCGAACATCGGCTCCATGCCCTCCGCGACGGCCGCGCGTTCGATCGTCGCATGATCCGCGCGCGCGAAGATCAGCCGCTCGATCTCCGGCCCCAGCGCCAGGAATTCCGCGATCGCCGCTCGGCCGCGATAGCCGGTCTGCCGGCACGCCGGGCAGCCCACGGCATGCGACAGCATGATGGGCCTGGCCTCCGTCCGGCGATCCAGATGAAACCGCTCGACCAATGGCATTGGCGCCGGCTCGGTGCGCCGGCACTCGGGGCACAGCCGCCGCACCAGCCGTTGCGCCATGATGCCGCGCAGCACGGCGGTCAGCAGGTAATCCTCCACGCCCATGTCGCGCAGGCGCGTGACCGCCGCCGCCGCCGAGTTGGTGTGCAGCGTGGACAGCACCAGATGCCCGGTCAGCGCCGCTTGCACGGCGATCTGCGCCGTCTCGCCATCGCGGATTTCGCCCACCATGATCACGTCCGGGTCCTGCCGCAGGATCGAGCGCAGCAGGCTGGCGAAACTCAGGCCGATCTGCGTGCGGACCTGGATCTGGTTGATGCCCCCAAGCTGGTACTCGATCGGGTCCTCGACCGTGACGATCTTGCGGGTCACCGCGTTCAGCGCCAGCAGGCCGGTGTACAGCGTCGTCGTCTTGCCGCTGCCGGTCGGCCCGGTGACCAGCACGATGCCATTGGGCAGGTCCAGCGCCGACCCCAGCTTGCGGATCACCGCCGGCGACAGCCCCAGCCTGGCGTAGTCGAACACCACGGCGGAGCGGTCCAGGATGCGCAGCACCACCGTCTCGCCGTGCAGCGACGGGATCGTCGAGACCCGGAAATCCACGTCCTGGCCGCGCACCGCCATCTTGATCCGCCCATCCTGCGGCATCCGGCGCTCCGCGATGTCGAGGCGCGCCATGATCTTGATGCGGGACGTGATGGCCGCGGCCAGGTGCCGGGGCGGCGGCTCCGCCTCCTGCAGCACGCCGTCATAGCGGTAGCGCACGCGAAGCTGGTCCTCGAACGGCTCGATGTGGATGTCGGAGGCCTGGGTTTCCACCGCGCGGGTGATCAGCAGGTTCACCAGCCGGATCACCGGCGCCTCGCTCGCCAGGTCTTTCAGCCGTTCGGCGTCTTCCTCCAGAGGCGCTTCGCTCGCGGCATCCGCCGCCGGCTGGGCATCCTCCGGGTAAAGCCGGTTCAGCGCGGTTTCCAGCTCGATCGGCACCGCGACCTCCAGCCGCACGCGCCGCCCGGTGGCGACCGCGACCGCGGCCTGGGTGAAGGCGTCCAGCGGGTCCGCCGTCGCCAGCGCCACGGTTTCGGCGTCGGCGCTCAGCGGCACCGCCCGCGCGTGCCGCAGGAACCCGGCGCTCAGCCGCTCGGGCAGCACGGGGTCCGTCCTGGGGTACCGGTCAGCCGAGGCAACCGGAACCGACAGCAGGCTGGCGTACGCGTCCGCCAACCCGCGTTCCGACACCAGCCCAAGCTGGATCAGCACCGCATCCAGCCGTTGGTCGGACTCCGCCGCGACCCGGCGCGCGCGTTCCAGCGTCCTCTGGTCGCAATGGCCCTGCCGCAGCAATATGTCGCCGAGCGCGTCGAGCTGATGATCGGTGACGGTCATTCCCATACAGGCCGCCTCCCTGGCATGATCGCTCGCATAGGGCAATGCAGCGGCCATGGGCAAGTGACACGTCAGCGATCCCATTAACCCGCGAGGACCCTGTGTGATGGAATTGGTGGGCTTGCCCTTGCTTTGGCCGATCCTGGCCGCGCCTTTCGTTGGCAGTTTCCTCGGCGTCCTGATCACCCGCCTGCCGGCACGGGCGCCCGTGGCTTTCGCCCATTCCGCCTGTCCGCGCTGCGGCGCCCGGCTCGGCGCCATCGACCTGGCGCCGCTGCTCAGCTTCCTGCTGCTGCGCGGGCGGTGCCGCCATTGCCATGCGCCGATCAGTTTTTTTCATCCACTAATCGAACTCGCGGCAACCGCCGTCGCGCTCTGGGCGACGCTGGCCGATCCCCAGCCCGAGCGGGTCTGGGCCGATTGCGCGCTTGGCTGGGCCTTGCTGGCCCTCGCCTGGATCGACTGGACCGATTTCCTGCTGCCTGACGTGTTGACGCTGCCGCTGCTTCTGGCCGGCCTTGGGCTGACCTTCGCCTGGGACCGCGCCGGGTTGGCCGACCACAGCGCCGCGGCGGTCCTGGCTTACCTGTCGTTCCAGGGCCTGGGTTACGCCTATCGCCGGTTGCGCGGCCGGGACGGCTTGGGAGGCGGCGATGCCAAGCTGATCGCAGCCGCGGGCGCCTGGTGCGGCATGGCGGCCCTGCCGTTCGTGGCGCTGGGCAGCGCGCTGCTGGGTTTGCTCGCGGCCTTGGGACTGGCGCTGGCCGGCCAAACCGTGACATCCACCACACGGATTCCGTTCGGCCCCTGCATCGCCCTGGCCTTCTGGCTGATTTGGCTGCATGGCGGCCCGACGGATGACATGAACACGCTGTTCGGGAGGCTGTGATGCGCCCTGGGGCGACCTTGATACTGCTGCTGGCGGCCACTGTGGCGCGCTCGGCGCATGCCGAACGCGGCCCTGTCTGCCGTGAACCCTCCGTCGTGGATGAAATCACGCGGGAAGTGAGGACGCGGAATTACTACACCACCGTCGATCCTCGGCTGGTCACCGAACAGCCCACCGCCGATCCGCGGGTGGTCCACTGCAATGTCTGCGTCCAGTTGGCGCCCTACGACACCATGCGCTTTGGCGAGCGCCCGATCGAACGATGCGTGCCGCGGGGTTTCGAGGTCCGCATCGTGCCCGCCGGCTTTGTCGTGCGCGACCTGCGCTAAGGTGGCGCCAAGGCCAACCCAGGCGGGCTTCACCCTGATCGAGATGATCGTGGTGATCGTCATCCTCGGCCTGGTCGCCGGCCTGGTGCTGGCCAGGCAGCCCTGGCACAGCGCCGGGCTGAACACCGACGCCACCGTTCGCGCCCTGGCCGGCGGGTTGCGGCTGGCCCGCTCCCGCGCCATCGCGCAAGACCGGGAGGTTGTGGTGATCACGGCGGCCAACGGCTTCTCCGTCGATGGCGGGCCGCCCTGGCTGCTGCCGTCGGGCGAAACGCTCAGCAACGCGAAGGTCGTCTTCATGCCGGACGGCGGCTCCACCGGCGTGACGATCCTGCTCGCCTCTGGCCCGAGGCGGATCGCGACAACCGTGAACTGGTTGACCGGCCGGGTGCGGACCGGGGAACTGGCCGCGCCCTAGGACGCGCCGCGGCTTACCCTGCTCGCAAGGGGCAACCTTACGGCAACGGCATCGTGATGGCACCGTTTTGTGCCAAGTGATCCGCAATCAGCAGCGCTTCGTATGCAGGACGTGAATCACAGTGGTCCAGTAAAACCAAGTGTGACCACAGTTACGCAAAAGTAATCGGAGCTTAATAAAAATGTCAGATTTTGATGAGACGAGCACGGCGCTGCTGACGTCCAATCGCCGCAAGCTGCTTCGCAATGCCGGCCTTGGCACGGCGTTCGCGGCGGCGTCCGGCCTTGGCTTGTTCGGCGCGCGTGGCGCCCAAGCCTCCGCCGCTGCTCCAACTGACGCTGATATTCTGAACTTTGCCCTGAACCTTGAGTATCTTGAGGCGGAATATTATCTGTTCGCCGTCGATAACATAGGCCTGTCCGCCAGCGACATCAACGGCGTCGGCGCAACCGGCGCCGTCACTGGCGGCAGCGTTGTGCCCTTCCAGACCGAAGCCATCAGGGAGTACGCGATCAACATCGCCATTGACGAACAAGCCCATGTCAAGTTCCTGCGCGCCGCTCTTGGCAGTGCCGCCGTCGCGCGCCCGCAGATCGACTTGGTCAACAGCTTCAACACCGCCGCCCTTGCCGCCGGACTGATCGGTCCTGGCCAGACGTTCAATCCCTTCGCGGACGAAATGAGCTTCCTGTTGGGCGCCTATATCTTCGAGGATGTCGGCGTGACCGCTTACCATGGCGCGGCGGCTTTGATCCAGAACAAGGATTACCTCACGGCCGCGGCCGGCATCCTTGGCACGGAAGCCTATCATGCCGGGATCGTGCGGACCCTGCTGTATCAAATGGGCCAGGGCGACGCGACCGCGAAGATTTCGGCGTTGCGCGCCGCTGCGTCCGGCGCCGCGGATGACCAGGGCGTGGTTTGGAATGGCAAGTCGAACCTCGTGCCAACCGATATCAATGCGCTTACCTTTGCCCGTACAACCACCCAGGTGCTCAACATCGTCTACCTTGGCGGCGCCAGCGGCAATTACGGCTTCTTCCCGCAGGGGTTGAA
>CAXTXZ010000143.1:6530-8379 GCA_964248015.1 uncultured Rhodopila sp.
GCTCGCATGCCAAAGTAACCGGCGGCAGCGCGCCAATCAAAGTCGCCAGCGTCTTCCCTGTAAGCCGAATGGTCATGTGATCCGCGCTGCTGCCGTGCTATCCTCGCCAAGGGCTTTAGAGTCATCCATTCCCTCTCGCACTCGGGATTGGTATTCTGGGTCTGTCCGATTGATGGACTCAGCGGAGGGTCCAGCTCATGCTGGCTGCTTTTCTGTCGTGGTGGATGTCTCGTTTGGCGGAACTCCTGCCAGCCGCCTGGGCTGATGAGGCCGTAAGGGCACGCGACGGCATTGTCATCGATATCGACAATGGCCAGGGGCTTGCCGTCTTTTTGCGTCATGGAAATGGCCAGCAAAACCCGACCACCCTCGGCGTCGCCGCTCGGCTTGCCGGTCGCAAGCCGGTCCTGTTGCATCCCCCGGAAGGCTCTGTTCTCGTCAAGCAGCACATTGTCCCAACCGCTCCTCGGCGTCAGATTGAACAACTGCTGCGGCATGAACTGGCGCGCATAACGCCGTTCACGGCGGCGGACTTGTTCTGGCGCTGGGAAGCCCATGCCAAACCAGGGGACAGGGGACGGACCCTGGTCACCCTGACCCTGGTTCCCAGGATGGCGCTGGCCCCCGCGCTGTCCGCTCTCGACAGCGTCGGCCTGAAAGCCGATTTCGTCGAGGTCGGCCCAGCCGGACGGCGACGGCTTCTCCCCGTTGGCGACGCCCCCAGCCGCTCAGCGGGCGGCAGGCTGGCCCTTGGGCTGGGATGGGCCTGCGCCGCCGCCGCCGTTGCCGCCCTTGCGCTGCCGTTTGTCTCGCAGGCGCTAAGCCTGCATGCAACCGAGTCCGCCATCGCCGAACTGCGGCCCGCCATGGCGCAGGTCGAAGCCTTGAGGAAAGGGATCGCCGCCGGTGACGCCGGCCACGACATCCTGGCGCAGGAACAGGAGCGCACGGGCGACGTCCTGCAGATCCTGGCGACGGTCACCCGCATCCTGCCGGATGACACATACCTGACCGACTTCGCCGTGCGGGAGCGTCACATGACCCTGAGTGGACGGTCGGCTTCCGCGCCGCGCCTGATCACCGCGCTTTCGGCGGACCCCGCGATCTCCGGCACCGCCTTCACCGCCCCGGTCACGCGCGTCGAGGGGGCGACATCCGACGTCTTCTCGATCAAGGCGGAAATCGCGAAATGATGGCGGAGGCTTTGCCAACCGGGCGTCGCGGCCAGGCGCTGGCGCTGGCCCTCGCCGGCCTCGCGCTGGCCCTCGCCTGGTTCGCCATCGTCAGCCCAGCATGGTCCTGGTTTGATGACCGTGACATGGCGCTGGACCAGCGCCAAACCCTGCTCCAGCACATGCGGGACGCCGCCGCGACACTGCCTGCGTTGCGCGCCGCCGCCGCTTCCAACGTCAACCGCGGCGACACGACGGTGGAAACCATGCTGCCCGGCGCGACCGACGCGCTGGCGGCGGCGGCCCTGCAGGAACGCGTGCAGAAATTGTCCGGCATCGCCGGCGTCAGCCTGTCGGCCGTGGAAACCTTGCCCGCCGTGCAAGCCAGGACATGGCACAAGATACCGCTGCGGATCAGCCTGAACGCGCCCTGGCCCGTGCTGGTGAACCTGCTGCGAGCCCTTGAGGACTCACCCGTGCGCATCGTGATCGACGACGTGCATTTCCACGCCGCGACCCTGGTCGCCCGTCCCACTGTCCTGCCGATCCAGGCATCCATGGTGCTCTACGGGTTCAGGCCAGTTGAAGGAAGCCCCGGCGCATGAAGGACGCTCGGCGACAAGCGGCCCTGGTTCTGTCGCTTCTCTTCTGTGCCCTTTGCGCGGTCATCTATGGCG
>CAXTXZ010000144.1:0-1095 GCA_964248015.1 uncultured Rhodopila sp.
CTGCCCGCGCCGACACGCTCTGTCCGGCATGACCGCAGCCCTGTTGTCCGCCGGCTGGACAATCGCCGCCACGGTGCTTGCTCCGGCGCTCCGGCTCAACCTGCGCAGCCGCGCCGCCCATGGCCGGGAGATCGCCGCCCGCCTGCCGGAGCGCCGCGGCATCGATCTCACGCCGCGCCCGCCCGGCCCGCTGCTGTGGATGCACGCGGCGAGCGTCGGCGAAACCATGTCTGTCCTGCCGGTGCTGGACGCCTTGCGCCACGGCCCGAACGTGCTGCTGACCACCGGCACCGTGACCTCCCAGGCGTTGCTCGACCAGCGACTCCCCGAGCAAGGCTTGACGGGCCATGTGCTGCATCGCTTCGCCCCGCTGGACGTGCCGGCCTGGGTCAGCCGCTTCCTGTCGCACTGGCGTCCCGACGCCGCCGCCTTCATCGAAAGCGAGTTGTGGCCCAACCAGATCGCCGCCTGCCGAACCCGAGGCATCCCGCTCATGCTGGTGAACGCGCGCATGTCCGGCCGCAGTTTCAGCCGGTGGCAGCGCGTGCCCGGCCTGGCGCGCCATGTCATCGGCGGCTTCACCCGCATCCAGGCGCGCAGCGAGCAGGACGCCGCTCGGCTGCGGACCCTGGGCGCCGTCCGCGTGGACTGTTCCGGCGACCTGAAATTCGCCGCCCCGCCCCTGCCGGTGGATCAGGCGGAACTCGGCCGCCTCAAGGCCGCGCTCGCCGGCCGGCCCGTCTGGCTGGCCGCCAGCACGCATCCGGGCGAGGAAGCCCTGGTTGCCGCTGCTCCCCACGCGGCCGCGCATGCGCAGCCGGACCTGCTAACCACCCTCGCCCCCCCCCATCCCGGGCCCGGCGCGGCCCTGGCGGCCGAACTGCAAGCGCCTCGGCGCGCCGCCGGCCAACTTCCCCCGCGACAGGGCCTCTGGATCGCGGACACCTTGGGCGAACTGGGCCTGTGGTACCGCCTCGCGCCCATCGCCTTCGTTGGCCGCAGCCTGATCCCGCCCGGCGCCGGGCACAACCCGCTGGAACCCGCCCGCCTCCGATGCGCTATCGCCCTCGGTCCCCATGCCAGCAACTTCACCGA
>CAXTXZ010000144.1:1105-8376 GCA_964248015.1 uncultured Rhodopila sp.
GGCGCGACGCAGGAGGCCTTGTGGAAATAGCCGACGCCGCTGACCTTGCGCGCTTTGTCCGCGCCATGCTCGACAACCCGGAGCAACGCTGCCGCCTGGGCGAACACGCCGCCGCCTCGGTGCGCCGCTTTCAGGATCTGCCGGCCCGCACCGCGCGGACGCTGCTCTCCCTGCTGCCGGCGGCCTGAGCATGCTGCGCGCGCCAGCCTTCTGGTCGCATGACGGGTTTCTCGCCCATGCGCTTTCCCCCCTGTCCCCCATCGGCGGCGCCGTGACCAGGCGCCGGGTGGCCCAGCCGGGTTGGCTGGCGCCCGTGCCGGTGATCTGCGTCGGCAACGTCACCGTGGGCGGCGCGGGCAAGACCACCGTGGCATTGGACCTGGCGCGCCGCATCGACGGCGTCCACGTGCTGACCCGTGGCTATGGCGGGTATCCAAAGGGCATGCGCCTGGTGAAGACGGATGATCCCTCGGCTGTCGTGGGCGACGAAACCCTGCTGCACGCGCGGATCGCCCCGACCTGGAAGTGCATCGACCGCGCCCGCAGCGCCCGCGCCGCCATCGAGGCCGGCGCCAAGGCCCTGCTGATGGATGATGGCCTGCAAAACCCGACGCTGCTCAAGACGGCCTCGATCCTGGCGATCGACGGCGCCAGTGGTTTCGGCAACGGCCGCGTCCTGCCGGCCGGCCCGCTGCGCGAACCGGTGGAAGCCGCCGCCGCCCGCTGCCAGGCCGCCGTGATGATCGGTCCCGACGCCACCGGCGCCGCGCGCCGTTTGCCAGCCGGCATGCCGGTGCTGCGAGCCGACATGGTGCAAGACCCCGCCATCGCCGAGCTGGCCGGGCGAAAGATCGTCGCCTTCGCCGGCATTGCGCGGCCGGAGAAATTCTTCCAGCCGTTGCGCGACGCCGGAGCCATCGTGGAGGAGGTGCGGCCGTTCCCCGACCATTATCCCTACATGCCGGCCGAACTCCTCGACCTGATGCAACTGGCGGACTACGTGGGCGCCAGGCTGGTCACGACGCCAAAGGACGCAATGCGCCTGCCGCCAGCCTTCCTGCCGCACGTCACCGTGATCGGCGTCAGCATCGTCTGGCAGAACCCCCGCCAGATCGACGGCTTCCTTGACCATGTGATCGGTGACTTCGAAAGAAAAACTTTGGTGGCTGCGTCTTAAGGGGGCGACACCCGCCGCACCCTGTGCATTAATCCCTTCATGAATGACCTGGTCTTCCTGTTCGACGTTGACAACACGCTGCTGGACAACGACCAGGTGCAGCGCGACCTCGGCGACCACCTGACGACGAACTACGGCCCGGAAGCCAAGACACGCTACTGGGCTTTGTTTGAAGACCTGCGCGCCTCGCTGGGCTATGCCGATTACCTGGGGGCGTTGCAGCGCTACCGGCTGGAAGACCTGCACAATCCGAAGATCCTGCGCATTGCCAATTGGCTGGCCGATTATCCCTTCGCTGACCGGCTATATCCGCGCGCGCTGGACGTTGTCCGCCATGTCGCCGCGTGGGGACCGACTGTGATCCTGTCCGACGGGGACGCCGCCTTCCAGCCACGCAAGATCGAGCGTTCAGGCCTGTGGCACGCCTTCGCCGACAACGTGCTGATCTACGTCCACAAGGAACAGGCGCTCGACGACGTCGAACGGCTTTACCCCGCCAAGCGCTACGTCATGATCGACGACAAGCTGCGCATCCTGCAGGCGCTGAAGGACACCTGGGGCGACCGGGTGACAACGGTCTTCCCGCGCCAGGGTCACTACGCCTTCGACCCCGAGGAAATCCGTAAGTACCGTCCCGGCGACATCAGCATAGACGCGATCGGCGCGCTAATGGATTTCGGGCGCGACCGCTTTACGGGCTGAGCCGACCGCGATCCCCGCCGCGACCAGCAGGTTGGCCCCGGCCGCCACGCGCAGCACGCCGGGCGCGTCCATCCCCCAAGCCGCCAAGCCGGCCGCGGCGGCGGACCCGGCCACCATGAACACCGCATTCATGATGTTGTTGGCGGCAATCATCCGCGACCGCTGCGCCGGCGCCGCCGCTTCCTGGATAATGGCGTAGAGCGGCACCGAGAACACGCCGCCGCAGCCGGCCAGCAGCGCCAGGTCAGCCAGCATCCGCCACCCAGTCGGCGTCGCCAGCACCGCCGCGACCGTCGCCAGCCCGTGCGCGTCTCGGGCCGCCGAGGCGAAATCCCAGCAAAACACGGATATCCCCAGCGCGGCGTATGGCGCATACCGCGCGGAAGGCCGGTTGCCCAGCAGGCCCGCCGTGGCGATCGACCCGGCGCCCACGCCAACCGCGAACAGCGCGAGCAGCAGGGTCAGCACGCTTCCTTGCGCCTGCATCGTGTCTCGTGCGACGACCGGGAACTCGGTCAGCAGCGTGGCGCCCATTGTCCAGAACCAGGACAGGCCCAGCACGCACAGCCAGATTGCCCGCGCCTTGCGCGCGGCTTGCAGCACAGCCCTGGTTTCGGCGAAGATCCGGAAGCCTTGCCGCAACCCCGGATCGGCCGCCGGGCGCGCCGGCATGCGCAGCGCGCCGAACAACCCGAGCAGCGCCAGCAGCAGGCCGGCCAGCCCCACCGCCATCGGCCCATCGTCCAGCAGGATAAGCCCGCCGCCGGCGACCGTGCCGCAGACGATCGACAGGAACGTCGTCGCCTCGATGATGCCGTTCGCCGCCAGAAGTTCGTCGTCCGCCAGGTACTCCGGCAGGACGCCATACTTCACCGGCCCGAACAGCGCCGCCTGCACCCCAAGGCCAACCAGCACGGCCAGCAGGGCCGGCACGCTCGCCGCCAGGAAAGCGCCGGCCGCCGCCGCCATCAGGGCGATTTCCGCGATCTTGTAAAACACGATCAACCGAGGCTTGGCATGCCGGTCAGCCAGCGTCCCGGCGCTCGCCGACAGCAGGATGTACGGCGCGATGAACAATGCCCCCGCCAGCGCCGATAGCCCGGCGCCGCCGACGCCCAGCCTGAACAGCGCCATCACCAGCATGGCGTTCTTCACCAGGTTGTCGTTCAGCGCCCCACACGACTGCGCCAGCGTCAGCGGCCAGACCTTGCGTGAGCGCAGCAGTCCTATCTGTGATACGGCCATTGGCGCCCTCTTGGGATTTGCCTCGTGATACCATGTACCAACCGTGAACCCTGCAAGGAGACGTTCCATGTTCATCGCAATGAACCGCTTCAAGGTCCTGCCCGGCGCCGAGGCCGCGTTCGAGGAAGTCTGGACCTCCCGCGACACCCACCTGCCCAGCGTCCCCGGCTTCGTGTCGTTCCACCTGCTGCGCGGCCCCGTGCGGGATGACCACGTGCTCTATTCGTCCCACACCATCTGGCGCGACCACACGGCGTTCGAGGACTGGACAAAGTCCGAGGCCTTCCGTCAGGCGCATCGCGGCGCCGGCGGCAACAAGCCGCTCTACCTGGGCCATCCGGAGTTCGAGGGCTTCGAGGTCATCCAGACCGTCGAATGACAACAACTGGCCGAAGCTGGACATCCGGCCTCGGCCAACGCTCTGCCGATCAGTCCGGGGCATTTGTTTGCACGCGTTCATGCTGCCGGCGCGGATGGAAGCCTGATTGACGGGAAAGCGTCCTTGAGAAGCCTTTCAGGTGACCGGCCATGCTCTGCGCGGCCCTGTCTCGGTGCTCGACAACCTTTCCGGTTTTACAAGAAATCACTTGATGGCCTTCAGGCGATTTCCTGACGGCGCGGCTGGGACTGGTTGAAAGCGAAAAAGTGCGAACCAGAAACCACCCTCCTTCCCCGCGCAGGCTTGCGCAATTGCCTCGGCACGACGGAGGCCATGCGCGGCCAGATCAGGCAGCTGCGGGGTCGAGGGACCGCCCCGCCCCCCATCTCAACATCGTGACACAGCAGCGGCGGACCTGATCGCAGCGCCTCTTGTGCCAATTGGCAAATGATGGAACATGATCCGCAATCGATGATTGGGAGGTTCGTCCATCCACTGGGCTAGGGAGACCGGGATGGACCGCAGGACGTTCGTAAAATCTGCCGCTGCTCTGGCGGGAACTGCCAGCGCGCCCGCGATGGCGCAGGGCAACAGCAAGGTGCTGCGTTGTGTCCCGGAAGCGAACATGGGCAGCATTGATCCTGTATGGACAACGGCCACCACCGCCGTCAACCACGGGAACATGGTGTATGACACCCTTTACGGCGTTGACCTGTCCTTGACGCCACGCCCCCAGATGATCGCGGGGCATGCTGTTTCGGACGATAAAAGGACATGGACGTTCACGCTGCGTGACGGGTTGTTCTTTCACGATAACGAGCCAGTCCGCTCGGCGGATTGCATCGCCTCCATTGCTCGCTGGTCGAAACGCGCGGCCTGGGGGCAGGCGCTCGCTGCCGTCACGCAGGAGATGACGGCGCAAAGCGACAAGCAGTTCACCATTCAATTGAAGAAGCCGTTCACGCCAATCCTGTACGCGCTCGGCGTCGGCTACTGTTTCATCATGCCGGAACGGATCGCCAAAACCGACCCTTTCCAGCAGATCACCGATCCCACGGGTTCCGGCCCGTTCAAATTCATCAAGAACGAATGGGTTGCCGGCGCGCAGGCTGTCTGGGTAAAGAACGAGAAGTATCAGCCGCGCGACGAGAAGGCTGATTTCTTCGCTGGCGGCAAGCGCGTCTATGTCGATCGCGTCGAACATACCGTTATGCCGGATGGCGCCACGGCGGCGGCGGCGCTTCAGACGGGCGAGGTCGACTGGGTGCATCTTCCGCTGATCGACCTTGTGCCGAACCTGAAGAAAAGCCCCGGCGTGACAGTGGCGGTTTATGATCCATTGGGATGGATGGGCATAATCCGACCCAACTTCCTCCATCCCCCGTTCAACAATCGAAAACTGGCGCGAGCCATTCTGCCGGCCATCGACCAGCGTGAGTTCATTGACGCTGTCGTCGGCGAACAAGCTGAGCTTGGAAGGATGCCCGTCGGCTATTTCACGCTCGGCACCGCGATGGCGAACACAGCCGGAATGGAAGCGCTTTCCGGGCCTCGGGACATGGAGAAGGCCAAGCGCTTGGTGGCCGAGAGCGGCTACAAAGGCGAGCCGGTCCTCCTGATGTCGCCGACCGACCAGCCCGTGTTGGCACAGGTGACGCAGGTCGCGCGTTCGGTCTTCGAAAAAATAGGGATCAACGTCAACTACGTGGCAATGGACTGGTCAACGCTGGTAGCCCGCCGCGCGTCGCGCGAACCGCCGGAGAAGGGCGGCTGGAATGCGTTCTGCACCTCGTGGTCCGGGCTTTCCGTTGCCGACCCAGGTGGCCATTTCCCGCTTCGTGGCAATGGGTCGAATGCTTGGTTCGGTTGGCCGGATGATCCGAAGCTGGAGCAGATGCGGGATGCTTGGCTCGATGCCAGCGACCAAGCGGCGCAGAAGCGGATTTGCGAAGACATCCAAAGTCATGCCTTCGAGCAGGTGCCTTTCATACCCATCGGGCAGTGGTTCTATCCCACGGCGTTCCGAAACAACGTCACCGACATTGTTCGAGGGCCGAATATCTTGCACTGGAATCTGAAGAAGACCTGACGCCGGTCATGGTCAAGGCGCGGAAAGGGCGTTTGGTCGGCGTTTCGCGCCTCGTTCCCCAGCTTCGACTTCGCCCGTCCCGCCATGCACGCGCCGCTACGGGGCAATGGCCTGAATGCCTTGGTTCGACTGGCCCGCCCTTCCGGCGGCCGAGTATCTCCGCGCAAGCTGGTTCGACGCACCCACCAAGGCAGGCCGCCAGTCGATCCGCGCCGACATCCAGCGCCTCGCCCCAAACGGGGTCCTCTTCGTCCCGCTCGGCAGCCACACGAGCCACGCTGCGCTGCGCGCCATCCTGGCCAACCGCTTCGCTTTGTTCTGGAACCTCCGCTGAGCGTGACTGGAACCCCCCTGGTGTTTCACTCCACACTCAGGCAGATAATGCATGCCGGATCTGCGCTTTGCACATGTGAGGCAAGACGGCCTAGCCTACAACAAGAGCGACAGAGTGGATGACAGGGCGAACCCAGCATGGATCGGCGTGACTTCCTGAAAACCGCGGCCATGGCCGCAACCGGCGCCCTGGCCGCGCCCCGCCTGTCGCTCGCGGCGGGCGGCAACGTGCTGCGCTTCGTGCCGCAAGCCAACCTCGCCAACCTCGACCCGATCTGGACCACGCAATATGTCGTCCGCAACGGCTCCCTGCTGATTTGGGACATGCTCTATGGCGTCAACGACAAGCTGGAGCCGCGGCCCCAGATGGTCGAGGCGCACGAGGCCAGCGCCGACTTCAAGACCTGGACCTTCAAGCTGCGCCCGGGCCTGAAATTCCACGACAACGAGCCGGTTCTGGCAAAGGACGTCGTCGCCAGCGTCAACCGCTGGATGGTGCGCGACAACAGCATGGGCGTGCCCATGAAAAAGCGCCTTGATGCGCTTGAGGCCGTTGACGACCGCACCTTCCGCTTCCGCTTCAACCAGCCTTATCCGAAGATGCTTTTCGCGCTGGGCAAAAGCAGCACGCCAACCCTGTTCATCATGCCCGAGCGCATCGCCGCCACCGACCCCTTCAAGCAGATCACCGAGTACATCGGCTCCGGCCCGATGCGCTTCAAAAGGGATGAATGGGTGCCCGGCGCCAAGGCGATCTTCGAGCGCTTCGACGGCTATGCCCCGCGCCCGGAGAAAGCCGACTGGCTTTCCGGCGGCAAGCGCATCAACTTCGACCGGATCGAGTGGCAGATCGTGCCCGACGGCGCCACCGCGTCCGCCGCGTTGCAGAACGGCGAGGTCGACTGGCTGGAAACCCCGCTGTCCGACCTGATCCCCCTGCTGAAGCGGAACCCGAACATCGCGGTGGACATCGCCGATCCGCTGGGCAACATCGGCTCGTTCCGCATGAACCACCTGCACCCGCCGTTCAACGACGTGCGCGCCCGCCGAGCCGTGCAGATCGCGTTGAGCCAGGAAGATTACATGGGCGCTGTCGTTGGCGACGACGATACCCTGTGGAAGACGCTGCCCGGTTTCTTCACCCCTTACACCCCGCTCTACACCGAGAATGGCGGGGAGCCTTTGAAGGGCAAGCGCGACTACGATTTGGCAAGGAAATTGCTAGCTGAAGCAGGATACAAGAACGAACCGGTGGTGCTGATGGTCGCGACCGACGTTCCCATGGTCAAGGCACAGGGCGACGTGACCGCCGACCTGCTGAAGCGGATTGGCATGAACGTGGACTA
>CAXTXZ010000145.1:0-8345 GCA_964248015.1 uncultured Rhodopila sp.
GCCTGCTTGGCCTGGCCGACGACCGCGCCCATGCCGAAGAACTCGTGCGTCACGCCCGGGAAGGTGCGCTGCTGCACCGGTACGCCGGCTGCCTGAAGCTTTTGCGCCAGCATCTCGCCCTCTGACCGCAAGGGGTCGATCTCGGCGGAGACGATCGTCGTGGGCGGCAGGCCGTGCAGGTCGGCGGCGCCGACCACGTCCAGCCGCGGGTCCTTCAGGTCCGCCGGGCCGTTGGTGAAGTGCTCGACATACCAGGTGATCGCCTTGCGGTTCAGCGGCACGGCGTCCGTTGTTTCCTTATATGACGGCGTCGTCAGATCGGTGCCGGCGACGGGATAAACCAGCAATTCATGGACAGGGGCGGGCAGGCCTTTGTCGCGTGCCCAGATGGCCGTGTCGATCGCGAGGTTGCCGCCGGCGCTCTCGCCCGCGAGGGCGATCTGCCTGGGATTGCCGCCCAGCTTGGCAGCGTTTTGCAGCAGCCAGTCATAGGAAGCGTCGGCGTCATCCTGCGCGGCGGGGAAGCGGTTCTCGGGTCCGAGCCGGTACTGCACAGAAATGACGATGGCGCCGGTGCCGTTGGCGAGTTCCCGGTCGGATGCGTCATAGGTGTCGAGCGTGCCCGTCACCCAGCCGCCGCCGTGGAAGTACAGGATGACCGGCGCGGGGCCATGCGAGACCCGCGGGTCATACACCCGGGCGGGCAGCGGGCCTGTGGCGCCCTGGATGGTGATGTCGGTGATCTTTGCAACCGGCTGCTTCGGCGGCATGCCCATTTGCTGGGCCACTGTCGCGGCGGCGTCGCCAGGCGTCGGCTGCGCGCGCGCCTGATCCACGGACAGGGAGGCGACCGGCTTGGCGCCGGAAGCCTGAAACGCGGTCAACACACGGAGCATGTCGGCATCAGCACGACCGGTTGGGTCCGGCAACTTGGGCGCCGTCTGGCATCCAGCAATCGAGGCCACGGCCGTCATGACAAACAACAAACTTGTTGGTTGACCCAGTCTCATACTCGTTCCTATGGAAGCCAAGCCGGCATCTGATGATCGCCTTGCCGCCATTTCAACCACTTCGACATTTTTTGAATTTAAATAATTGGTCAGATTCAGACGGAAGGTCACCTTCACGTGGTCATGCAGTTGCCACCAAAGGTCATGGACACATCGGATGCTTCGTTCCAGTGCGTGATCCGGAAGACCGGATCAGATGTAGCATTTTAGTTCGCTGGATCAGCCTGTCTTAACAGCCTTCGCAGCTCTGGCCTAATGTCCGCCAGTCGCGACGGCTTTGCAATTTGAGTCAAATAGCCGATTGTTGTGAGCACGTCATCCGTGCCTGCATCCAGCGGCGCCTGTCAAAGCGATCCTCCATTGACGGACAGGCACTGCTTGGTGATGCGCTTGGCGTCGTCGGACGCCAGGAACAGGCCGAGGGCGGCGATGTCGGCGGGGTCGATCAGGTCGGGGATGCTTTGGCGTGACAGGCCCGCCTCGATCTTGCTTTCGTCCCCGAACCACAGGCGGCGCTGGCGGTCGGTGATGACCATGCCGGGGGCGATGGCGTTGACCCGGATGCGCCATTTGCCGACGTCGCGGGCCAGGGAGTTGGTGAAGCCGACAATCGCGGCCTTTGCCGCGCTGTAGGCCTGCATGTCGGGGCCGCCGGCCATCCATGCGACGGAACTCATGTTGATGATCGATCCGCCGCCGAGCGCGCGCATTTGCGGCACCACGGCTTGGGAGGCGAAATAGACGTGCCTCAGGTTGACGCTGATCGACCAATCGAACTCGTCGGGCGTGACCGTGGCGAAGTCCTGCCGCTGGTCGTTGGCGGCGTTGTTGACCAGCACCGAGGCAGGTCCGAGCGTTGCGTGGATTTCGTCCAGCGCGGCGCGCAGGGCACCGATGTCGCGGAGGTCGCAGGCGCGGAAAAGCGGGGGCGTTCCGTTGTCCGCCTCGATGGCGCCGGCCAGAGCGGCGGCGGCATCGGCCTGCACGTCGAGGAAGGCGACACGGGCGCCGTTGGCGGCGAAGGCGCGCACGAAGGCCTCGCCGATGCCGCTGGCGCCTCCGGTGATGATGACGACGCGGCCGGCGAGGCTGGGATAGCGGGTGAGGCTCATGCGATCAGGCGTTCCGTGTCGGAGTCGAACAGGCAGATGTTCCTGGTGTCCACCGCGAATGTCGCGCTTGCGCCGATCGGAACCCGGACGTCCGGGGCGATGCGGCCGAGCATTTTCCCGGCGCCGAAATCCAGCAGCACGATGGTTTCGGCTCCGGTTGGCTCGGTCATCCGCACGGGGACGGTGACGGACACGGTGCGGTCCGGGTCATCGCCGAAGGTCCGGCCGCGTTCGGCGATGCACTCTGGGCGGATGCCGAGGATCACCTCGCGGCCGGCCCAGCCGCGTGGGGTGTCCGGCGGCGCGGGGAGTTGGATGGCGGCCTCGCCGGCGCCGATCATGGCCGTCAGCCCGGATGGGCCGTTGGCTTGCAGCCGGGCGGTCACGGTGTTCATGGGGGGAGAACCCATGAAGCGGGCGACGAAGAGGTTGGCGGGGCGGCCGTAGACGGTGCTGGGGTCGGCGAATTGCTGCACCTCGCCGTGGTGCATGACGGCGATGCGGGTGGCCATGGTCATCGCCTCGATCTGGTCGTGCGTGACGTAGACGATTGTCGAGCCGATGCGGGCGTGCAACTGCTTGATCTCCATCCGCATCTCGACGCGCAGCTTGGCGTCGAGGTTGGACAGCGGCTCGTCGAACAGGAACAGCACGGGGTCGCGCACGAGGGCGCGGCCCATGGCGACGCGCTGGCGTTGGCCGCCTGATAGCTGGGCGGGGCGGCGGTTCAGGAGGGTTTCAATTTGCAAAAGGCGGGCGACGCGGGCGAGGCTTTCCTGGCGTTGGGCCTTGGGGACGCCTCGGCATTCCATGCCGAAGGTGATGTTCTCGCGCACCGTCATGGTGGGGTACAAGGCGTAGGACTGGAACACCATGGCGATGTCGCGGTCCTTTGGCGGCACGTGGGCCATTGGCCGGCCGCCTATGGCGATGGAGCCTGAGGATTCTTGCTCCAGCCCGGCGATGATGTTCAGCAGGGTGGACTTGCCGCAGCCGGAGGGGCCGACGAGAACGACGAACTCGCCGTTCTCGATCTGCAAGTCGATGCCTTTGAGGACATCGGTGTTGCCGAAGCGCTTGCGGACGTCGCTGATCTGCAAGGCGGCCATCGCGGTTCCCTACTTGACCGCGCCGGCCGTCAGCCCGCGCATGAAGTACTTGCCTCCGACCAGGTAGACCAAAAGCGTGGGGGCGGCGGCGAGCAGCACGGCGGCGCTTTGCACGCCGTAGTCGGGGGTTTCGCTGACCTTGACCGCGAGGGCGATCAGGGCGGCTGTCACCGGCTGGTTCTCGCCTGAGGTGAAGACCACGCCGTACAGGTACTCGTTCCAGATGCCGGTGAACTGCCAGATCACCGTGACGATCAGGATGGGCGGCGACAGCGGCAGCACGATGCGCCAGAAGATGCGGAAGAAGCCCGCGCCGTCGATCCGCGCGGCTTTCATCAGCGCCTGCGGGATGCCGAGATAGTAGTTGCGGCAGAACAGGGTGGTGAAGCTGATGCCCTGGACGACATGGATGAACACCAGGCCCTGGACGGTGTTGGCCATGCCGAGGTCGCGCAGCACCAGCACCCAGGGCACCAGCTTCATCTGCTCGGGCAGGAAGACGCCGAGGGTCACCAGGCCGAAGGCCCAGGCGTCGCCTCGGAAGCGCCAGAGGGAAATCGCGTAGCCGCAGACGGCGCCGAGCAGGGTTGACAGGACCGTGGCGGGGATCGCCATGGCGAGGGAGTTCAGCATGTAGGGGCGGATGCCGGTGCAGTGCTCCGCGATGCAGTAGCCGCTCCAGGCGGTGGCGAAGTTTCCGGGATTGAAGCTGTGCGGGAGGCCGATCACGCCGTTGGCGAAGATGTCCTTGGACGTGCGGACGGCGTTCAGGATCACCACCAGCAGGGGCGTCAGGTAGGCGACGGCCAGCGTGATCACGACGGCGTAGACCAGCAGGCGTGTCCAACGTAGCGGCGCGGCGGCGCGGACAGCTTCCTCGGGGTGGCGCAGGACGGAAGGCGAGGCCGCGGTGGCGCTGGTGCTCATGCGGCGTTCGCCTGCCGCAGTTGCTGCCAGCGGCGGAAGATGCCGTAGGGCACCAGGACGGCCAGCAGGTACAGCAGCATCATCACGGCGGCGGCTGAGCCACGGCCGAGGTAGCCGCGCTGGAACATGAAGTCGTAGACCACGATCGACGGCAGCAGCGTGGCGATGCCGGGGCCGCCGCCGGTGAGCGCCATCGCCAGGTCGAACGTCTTGATGGCGAATTGCAGCAGGACGACGAAGACCGCGACGAAGATGGGCCAGATGGTGGGCAGCACCACGCTCCGATAGGTGCGCAGCGGGCCGGCGCCATCGATCTGCGCGGCCTTCATCAGGTCGGCATCAACCGAGCGCAGGCCAGCCAGGAACAGCGCCATGGCGAAACCGGACGCCTGCCAGGCTCCGGCAATCACGATGGTGTAGATGGCGCGGTCCCGGTCGATCAGCCAGTCGAAGCGAAAGCCGCTCCAGCCAAGGTCGTTGACGAGTTTCTGCACGCCGAGGCCGGGGTTCAGCAGCCAGCCCCAGACCACGCCGGTGACGACGAACGACACCGCCATGGGATAGAGGAAGATGGCGCGCAGCAGGTTCTCGCCACGCAGCTTCTGGTCGATGAGGATGGCCAGCAGCAGCCCCAGCGCGGTGGTCACCACCATGAAGCAGATGCCGTAGACGATCAGGTTGCTTGACGCGGTCTGCCAGTTCCGGGTGGCGAGCATGGAATGATAGTTGCGCAGGCCGACCCAGCCGTAATCCGGCAGCAGGGTGGACGGCGTGAACGACACCCATAGCGTGTACAGGGTGAACCCCACCACTTGGGCAATGCAAATCGCCAGCGGTGTCCAGATGGCCAGGCCCGTCAGCAGGTTGCCCAGGTGGCGACGCAGGAGCATGCGCTAGGTCCTTGCCTCCGGATGCATGCCTGGCATCGCCCGCTGGCGCACTAGCGCACCCCGTCAACGGCTTCGGCCAGACGTTCCTGGCCCTGCTTGGGCGGCGTCTTGTCGTGGACGAACTCCGTCAGCACGTCGAGCATGGCGGCCGTAACCTGATTGGGTTGGGCCATGTTGTGCGCCAGGCTCAGCGTTGTTTGCCCGGCCTGCTTGGCGGTGACGAGAGAGGCGGCGGTTTCGCGCTGCTGGTCGGAGAAGGCCGGATCGGACAGGTCCATGTCGGTGCGGACCGGCACCGAGCCGGTGATGCCGGAGTACATCTTCTGCGTGTCCTTGGCCATGATCAGCTTGGCCATGAGTTCCTGGCCGGCCTTGAACTCGGGTTCCTTGCGTCGCCAGAATATGAAGGCGTCGGCATTGAGGATGAAGGCCGGCTTGCCGTTGTCCTGCGGCGCGGGGCCAACCTTGTAGTCGCTGAACTGGTAGCCGGCGTTGCGGAACACGCCCTGCGCCCAGCCGCCCATCAACAGCATGCCGACATCGCCCGCCATGAACTTCGGGATGTAGGTGGCATAGGGCTGGTTGCCGACGTTGGGGTCCATCCAATCAGTGAACTTGCGGGCCTGCTCGAAGGCGGCGAGCACCTCGGGGCCTTTCAGCGTGTCTTCATCCAATTCCATCACCGCCTTGCGGTAGGCGGCGGGGCTTATGCCGTTCAGCGCGATCTCCCAGATCATGCCGTTGTCCCAGCGGACGCCGCCGTTCATCACGGGCTGGATGCCGCTGGCCTTCATCTTCTCGGCCAGCGCGTTGAACGCCGCCCAGGTCTTTGGGAGTTCTGTCGCGCCGACACGGTCCATTGCCTTCTTCGACGCCCAGAGCGTGTTGATCCGGTAGATTTGCAGCGGCAGCGCGATCCAATGGCCATAGGGTTTGTGCAACTTGGCCAGGTCGGGAACCACCACCTTGTCATAGCCAGCGGCTTGCACCTGGGCGTCGAGGTCCACGGTTGGCGCGATCTTCGACCATGCGGCTATTTCCGGGCCTTTGAGCTGGCTGGCGGCGGGCGGGTCGCCCGACAGGATCTGCGCGCGGAGCTTGTTCATCATGTCGGTGGTGAAGCCGGGCACGGGATTATGAATCCATTCGCCGCCGTCCTGCTCGAACAGCTTGCCCAGGACGGTGATCGCCGCGCCGTCGCTGCCCGCGCTCCATTGCGAGATGACAGTCACCTTGGGCTTGGCGTCGGCTCGGACGGCGGCGGGCACGGCGAGGGAGGCGGAGACAGCCAACAGGCCGCGGCGGCTGATGGTGGACATTGCGTTTCCTCTGCGCGGCGGGACATCGCGCGGCGATTTATTGTTGCAAATGCTGGCATGCCGGCCGCCGTCGTGCAACCTGTCCATTTCACGGACCAAGCGGGCTGGCAGGGCCAAGCCAACTTGGTCCGCCATGCCGCACGAATCGAATGAGAGAATGTGTCGTCATTTGACGTTAGCCCGGCCAAGCTCAGTCAGGATGAGGAAGGCAAACCATCGTTTCGCGTTGGCCCGCCGCAAGGTCCTTCCCCTTGCGGCGCCTCTACTGGGCGGCTTGCGCCAATCTTGGCTCGGCTTGGTGCCGCCTCTCCCACTCGGCCATGTAGCCGCGCGTGATGGGCGTGGCGTCGAGCCGTCGGGTGAGCTGCAACTGGAACACGATGTTGGTGCGGTAGCGGAAGCCGACCTCGCACAAAGCCAGGTAGTACTCCCACATCCGGCAGAACCGCTCGTCATACAGCCGAGCCGCCTCGTCCCATCGGGCGCGGAAGCGGGTCCGCCAGCAGCGGAGCGTTTCGGCGTAGTGCAGGCGCAGCACCTCAACGTCGGTGATCACCAGGCCGCTGCGCTCCACCACGGCGCTGATCTCGGACAGGGAGGGCTGGTCCGCTCCCGGGAAGATGTACTTGCGGATGAACGGGTTGATCGGGCTGGGATGGTCGGTGAAGCCGCAGGTGTGCAGGAGGGCCACCCCGTCCTCCGCCAGCAGGCCGTGCAGCTTGTCGAAGAACTCGCGGTAGTTGCGCTTGCCCACGTGCTCGAACATGCCGACGGACACGATGCGGTCGAATTGCCCCGGCTGCTCGCGGTAGTCCCGCAGGTCGAAGCGGACCTGATCCTCCATGCCCATGGCGGCCACCCGCGCCATGCTGGCCTTTTGCTGCTCCACGCTCAATGTGATGCCTGTCACCCGCGCGCCCGCCACCCCGGCCAGGTAAAGGCCAAGCCCGCCCCAGCCGGAGCCGATGTCCAGCACCCGCAGGCCCGGCCGGTCGAGCAGCAGCTTGGACGCGACATGGCGCTTCTTGGCCGCCTGCGCGTCCTCCAACGTGCTGCCTGGGCTGTCGAAATAGGCGCAGGAGTACTGGCGGTCGGCGTCCAGGAACAAGTCGTACAACTCGGCCGACAGGTCGTAGTGGTGCGCCACGTTGCGGCGCGCCCGGTCAATGGGGTTGCGTTGCTTCAGCCACGCGCCAAGCCGAGTGGCGCAGGCCATCGCCGAGTTGCGCGGGATGTTGCGGGCGTTGCGCGCCAGCACCGAGAGCACGTCGTAGATCGTGCCGTCCTCGATCCTGATGGTCCCATTCATGTAGCCTTCGCCCAGGGCCAAGGTGGGCCACACCATCAGCTTCCATTCCAGCTTCCGGGACAGCAGCCGGATCGTGCCGGCAGGAGGCGATCCATCCCCGGCGAGGTGACGCCGGCCGTCCGGGCCAATCAGGACAAGGCCACCGGTCCGAATGATCTGGGCGAGAAGACTTGCGAGCATCGGCAGCGTCATACGTCTCGCGTCCGCATCGTCAATTCACAGGGCTGAGACTTGCGCCGGATGAACGCGATCCGGATCTGCAACAACCACGCGCCGGACGATCCGTTCATGCCAGTAAAGGCGCTTAAATTGATCCTGGTTGGCCTGATATCTTATCGGGATTGAAGCCTTGATCACTTTTCCCTGACGCCTGAACAGGAAGGCCCTGATCGGTCTGCCAGCCAAATAGTGCTGCTGGCTGGCGAGCGACAAGCCAGCCTTTGCCAGCGAGGCGAGTTCAGTCGCGCTGTCACCCGCTTCGCCGGCCGCGAGGGTTAGCCGTCGACGTCCTGGAGGGTCTGGCGGGCCGCGGCCACGACGGCTTCAACCGTGATGTCGAACTTCTTGTAAACCTCGGCGATCTTGCCGGACTCGCCGAAGCCGTGCATGCCGATGAAGCGGCCCTGGAAGCCCAGGTAACGGTCCCAGCCCAGTTCCACGGCCGCCTCC